>JAPVSP010000048.1:0-4554 GCA_047519685.1 Chloroflexota bacterium | reverse complement strand
CGCGCTCGCCGGTCCTGATGAGCGGCTTCTGGATGCGGTCCGGTCCGTGGACGAGCGTGTGGTACGAGATCCCCTTCATGCAGCCGCGCGGGTCGTACGCACGATCGGGGTAGTCGGCCGCCTGCTGGATCTTGACGATCCTGCCGTTCCGGACGAAGGCGAGCTGGCCGCAGCTCCCAGTGCAGTTCGGCGAGCAGGTCGTCCGAACGACGGCGTCCACCGGCAGGGAGCGCTGGGGGTCGTCGCGCCCCGCGCTGGCGATGCCTCCGCCCACCGACGCCGACGCGGCCGCCCCGACGGCCAGACCGGCGCCCGTGAGGACCCGTCGCCGGCTGAGCGGCATCAGCGCCAGCCTCGACCGACGGTCATGAGCGGGCCCCCGGCCTGACCCGCGGCGCCGCCGGACAGCAGGGGTCGAGCATCGCGTGGCCGCTCGCGCCACAGGCCGCGCATCGCGTCGCGCTGGAGCCGGTCGCGGGGGGCCTGAGGACGCCGACGACCGCCTGCCACCCCTGATCGAGTCGGAGGGCCAGGTACGCGATCGGGGTGACGGCGGCTGCGACGACGAGCGCTCGACGACTGGTCCGCAAGATCGCCTCGCGTCGGAACGCGGGACGCACTCGGAACATCGCGATGGACGGACGACTGCCGGGAAGCATGTCCGGGAAGCTGATGGCTGCGGAGTGCCTAGCGGAACGAATCCCGCGGGCGGAAGGTCATCGGGGCCTGTGAGATCCGCTCCTCTATCACTAGCGTAGATGGTGGATAGACGGAGACGATCCCGCCGGATCCCGCCCGGATCGGCCGATCGGGCGCCGTCCGCGTCGTCGGGACCCGGGGCGCACCCCAGACCGGGCCGTCAACGGAGGTCAATGCCGTGCTCTCGCGGCTTCGTTCCGGCGGTCTCGCCGCCCTGGCGCTCGCGGCCATCCTCGCCCTCGGCCCAGGCCTCTCGATCGTGCGAACGGTCGACGCCGCGGACGCCGCCAGCGCCGTCGCGCATCGACAGGCGTTCCACGACGCGATGCGCAAGCTCTGGGAGGATCACATCACCTGGACGCGCCTCTTCATCGTCAGCTTCGCGACGGAGGCGGGTCCCCTGGCCGACCTGGGCCCCACGACCGACCGACTCCTGGCCAATCAGACCGACATCGGTGACGCGGTCAAGCCGTTCTACGGGACCGCGGCCGGCGACCGGCTGACGGCCCTCCTCCGCACCCACATCCTGCTCGCCGCGCAGCTGCTCGGCGCGGCCAAGGCGAACGACGCCGCCGGGGTGTCCGCGGCCGCGGCCGCCTGGTACGCGAATGCCAACGACATCGCAGCCTTCCTGCACGACGCCAACCCGCGCAACTGGCCCCTCGCCGACCTGCAGGCGATGATGAAATCCCACCTGGACCTCACGCTCGCGGAGGCCGTCGCCCGCCTCCAGGGCCGGTACGCCGACGATATCGCGGCCTACGATCGCGTCCACGCCGAGATCCTCGCGATGGCCGACATGCTGAGCGACGGGATCGTCCGGCAGTTCCCCCAGGACTTCGCTCGCTGACGCCGCGGGCGGCCCTCGCGGTGTCCGCCCAGCGAGACCGGGCGCCCGGGCCGGCTTCCGCCGGGCGGGACGCGACCGACCGGATCCGCGTCGTCGTCCCGGCGATCGGGACGCCCGGAGCACGACCGATCAGGCCACCGCGTCCCCGCCCGGATCACGGATGACCGGCAACCCGGCCGCCGCCCACGCCTCGAAGCCTCCCACGAGGTCCGTCGCGCGCGAGAACCCCAGGTCGCGCAGGGTGGCGGCGGCGAGGCTCGACGAGTAGCCGTGGGCGCACACCAGGACGACCTGGCGGTCAGGGTCCGAGAGTGCCGGGTCGTCGTGGCCGGATGACGGGTCGAGCCGCCAGTAGAGGACCGACAGGGGGACGTGGACCGACCCGGGGATGACGCCCGTCTCCCGGCGAAGCTCCGCGCAGCGTGTGTCGACGATGAGGGCCCCGGCCCGCAGCGCGGCGAGGGCTCCGGCGGGATCGAGCCGCTCGAGCCGCGAGCGCGCCGCCTCGAGGAGCCCGCCGATCGTGGGGCGATCGCTCATCGCGCAGCCCCCCGGCCCGGGGTCCTGCGCATCGTGACCGCGTAGAGCCGGCGGGGCAGCTTGCCCTCCTCGTGCTCGGCGACTTCCAGGAGCTCGAACCCGTCGGCGAGTCGCTGGACGAGCGCCCGGTCGAAGAAGTGGACGATGAAGCCGCCCATCTCGAACCGGTCGTCGCCGTGGTCGACACCGACGCCGTAGTGGGCGTCGGCCTTCGTGCGGACGGTGTAGACGACGAGGCCGCCAGGACGGACGACCCGGCGGAGCTCGGCCATCAGCCGCTCGATCTGCCGCGTCGTCAGCGCCATGCAGAAGAGCATGTGGGAATAGCACGCATCGAAGCTCGCGGTGGGCATCGCGAGCGAGTCCCGCGCGTCGCCGACCACGGTCCGGACGGATCCAGCGAGCCCGGCGTGTGACGCCTTCTCGGCGATCTGCCCGAGCCCCGACTCGGCGTAGTCGAGCGCCGTCACTCGAAGTCCGGCAGCGGCGAACAGGAGCGTGTCACGTCCCTGGCCGGGCCCGAGCTCCAGGACGTCGCGCACCCCGGCGTCAAGGAAGCGTCGCACGGCGGCGCGGCCCGGCTCGCTCGGTTCGTCGCCGAGGAAGCCGGGGCGGGCCGCGAAGGTCCGCGACCAGTGCGCTTGCTGATCGGTCGGGTCGTCAGCGCCATTCGCCGACCCGGCCGCCGTGGCGTCGGCGCGCGGCCCGGAGGGTTTGGACGGCAGCGCGGGCGTCAACGGTTCGGCCGCCTAGAGTCCGAGCAGCTTCCGCTTGGCTGCCGCGAACTCATCATCGGTGAGCTCGCCCTGCGCATGAAGCTCGACGAGTCGGTCGAGATCGGGCGCACCGGCACGCCGTGCCTCGTCCGAGCGGCGACCGGAGGATCGCCCGAACGCGTAGCCCGTCCCCGCGAGCAGGGCGCCCAGGATGAGGCGCGGCCGGCGGACGAACGGGCGGCGGGCCCTCAGCAACGGACCACGGAACATCGCTCGCTCCTGGGCTATCGGATGTGGCAGATGAGCCCGACCGCCCCGGCGATCGCCATCGGCCCCGCCGCCACCGCAACCAGGTGCCCCGCGTGCAGGACGACGGCACTGGCGCTCGTCGCGAGCCCGAGGCCGGCCACGCCGCGCCGGCGGAGGAGGATGGCGACCGGGCGGCGGGTCGGGACGGTCACGGGGCCTCAGGCCGAGGCCAGGTGACCGAGGCGGCCCACCGCCGGGCGGGTGAGGACGCCGGGCTCGGCGATCGGGCAGCCGGACAGATGGGGGGCCGCCTGGCCGGGCGTGCATTCGGCGCAGCCCCAGCGCGCGAGGCCGCCCTCATCGGGGAGGAACTCCACGGCGCAGGCGTTCTCGCTCGGGTCGCAGTGGCGACCGTGGCACGCATGCAGACAGTCCACGGGGTGGTCGCAGGTGCACTCGGGAGGGGGACCCAGCTCGCGCATGGCGAGACCTCCTTGCCGCGGGCGGCTCGCGCCCGCTCGGGCGGATGGTAGCGCTGGCCGGAAGAGGATTCCAGTATCCGGGACGATCTCGTCGCGGCCGTCGCGCCGCCCGCGGCCTTCCGGCGGCATCGGCTGAGCGGGCCGCCACGGCCGTCCGCCGGCGTCGGCGTCAGGCGCCCGGCTCGGCCTCGCCCGTCCGCCGCGACTCGACGACGCTCGTCGGCGTGCCGTGGACGGCATGGTCGGCATGGATCGCGGGGATCGTCCCGAGGCGTCCGGCCTGGTAGTCGGTGAAGGCCTGGACGACCTCCTCGCGGGTGTTCATCACGAACGGCCCCATCCAGGCGACCGGCTCGCGGATCGGCCGCCCGCCGAGGACGAGCACGTCGAGGTTCGGGCTTCGGCTCTCCTGGACTCCGGCGGCCTCGATCGTGAGCGCGTCGCCGGGCCCGAACACGGCCAGCTGCCCCGTCTGCACCGGTCGCCCCTCGACGCCCGCCGTGCCGTGGCCGGCCAGCACGTACACGAGCGCGTTGTAGTCCGCTCGCCAGGGCATGGACAGGCGCGCCGTCGGCGAGAGCGTCGCGTGGACGAGCGACATCGGCGTGTAGGTCGAGCCGGGGCCCTGGTGACCGGCGACCTCGCCGGCGATGACCCGGACGAGTGCCCCGCCGTCGACCGACGAGAGCAGCGCGACCTCGCGGGCCCGGATGTCCTGGTAGCGGGGCGGCGACCATTTGAGCGCGCGCGGCAGGTTGACCCAGAGCTGGATGCCGTGGAAGAGGCCGCCGCTGACGACGAGCGCCTCCGGCGGCTTCTCGATGTGGAGGATCCCGGCCCCGGCCGTCATCCACTGCGTGTCGCCGTTCGTGATGACGCCGCCGCCGCCGTTCGAGTCGCTGTGCTCGAACGTCCCGTCCATCATGTACGTGACCGTCTCGAAGCCGCGGTGCGGATGCCAGGGCGTCCCCTTCGGCTCACCCGGGGCGTACTCGACCTCGCCCATCTGGTCCATGTG
>JAPVSP010000047.1:0-4204 GCA_047519685.1 Chloroflexota bacterium | reverse complement strand
TGTGGGCGTCCCTCACGTCAGCTCGATGAGCGGGCGCCGGCCGCCGAAGCCGCTGTCCAGATCGTGCCACCACTCGACCGGTCCCTCGCCGAGGCGCCAGCACAGCCAGACCTGGCGTCCGCTGGCCAGGGCCGGGAAGTCGATGAGCCCCGTCGGGATGTCGCGGAGGACGATGTCGCGGTCGTCGAGCTCGCCGACGGCGGCCTGCATCTGGTCGATCACGCCCTGCATCCGGAGGCGGAGCCGCCGGAGTTCCTGGTCCCGCCCCATGAGCTCGGCCGCCTCGTCGTCGCTCGGACCCCCGGTCGCCTCGCCGGCCGCGGCGCGCACGACGGCGAGCCGCTCGACCGCGCGGTCGCGCAGCTCGATCAGGGCGGCCCGCTCGTCGCGCAGTCGCTCGAGGATCTCGCGTACCTCCGCCAGTTGCTCGTTCGCGCTGTCGATCGTGTAGAAGCGGCTCACGTCGGAATCATACGGCGCACGGCCCGGACCGCCCGGCGCACGTCGCGGCCGGGACGCTACCATCCTCGAGCACCCACCCATGGAGGTTCCCGAATGCGACTCGCGTCCCGGATGGATCGGCTCGGCACGGAGACGGCCTTCGAGGCCGCCGCGCGCGCTCGCGCGCTCGAGGCGACCGGTCGCGACGTCATCCACCTCGAGATCGGTGAGCCCGACTTCGACACGCCGGCCAACATCCGGGAGGCCGCCAAGCGGGCGCTCGACGACGGGTACACGCACTATCCGCCGTTCCTCGGGCTGCCCGCCCTGCGCGAGGCCATCGCGGCCGACGCGAGGGCCCGCAAGGGGTTCGACGCGCGGGCCGAGCAGGTCATCGTGACCCCGGGCGCCAAGCCGATCATGTTCTACGTCCTGCTGGCGCTGTGCGATGCGGGGGACGAGGTCATCTACCCGGACCCGGGCTTCCCGATCTACGAGTCGATGACGCGCTACGTCGGTGCGACCCCGGTCCCGATCCCGATCCGGATGGCGCACGACTTCCGGCTCGACGTGGACGAGCTGGCGTCGCTCATCACGCCGCGCACCCGGCTGCTCATCGTGAACAGCCCGGCCAACCCCACCGGCGGGGTGCTGACCCGCGCGGACATCGGGCGCATCGCGGAGCTCGCCATCGAGCACGACCTCATCGTGCTCGCGGACGAGATCTACGGTCGGATCCTGTACGACGGCGCGGAGCACGTCTCCCTCGCCGCCCAGCCCGGCATGGCCGAGCGGACGATCGTGCTCGACGGCTTCTCGAAGACCTACGCGATGACCGGCTGGCGCCTGGGCTACGCGATCGCACCGGAGCCGCTCGTCGCGCCGATCGGCCGGCTGATCATCAACTCCGTGTCCGGCACGAGCGCCTTCAGCCAGATGGCGGCGGTGGAGGCGCTCATCGGTCCCCAGGACGCCGTCGAGGCGATGGTCGCCGAGTTCCACGCCCGACGCGACCTCATCGTCGACGGCCTCAACGCCATCCCGGGTGTCCGCTGCCGGCGACCCCTGGGCGCGTTCTACGTCTTCCCCGACATCTCGGCGACCGGCCTCTCGGGGGCCGAGCTCGGCGAGCGTCTCCTGCACCAGGCGGGCGTCTGCGTCCTGTCCGGCTCGGCGTTCGGCCACGTCGGCTGGGAGCACGTCCGGATCAGCTATGCGAACTCGCGCGAGAACCTGGCGGCGGCGCTCGAGCGGATCCGGACGATCGTCGAGCCGCTCGTCGCGGCGCAGGCGGGGGTCTGACCGGTGGCCGCGCGCCCGCGCGTCTTCGTCGCCCGCCGGATCCCCGACGATGGGCTCCGGCCGATCCTCGAGGCGACCGACGCGGTCGTCTGGCCGGACGAGCTGCCGCCGCCGCGGCACGAGCTGCTCCGGGCGGTCGCCGGCTGCGAGGGCGTCGTGACGCTCCTCACCGACCGCGTCGACGCGGAGCTCCTCGACGCCGCCGGCCCCGGGCTGCGGGTCGTCAGCAACTATGCGGTCGGGTTCGACAACGTCGACGTCCCGGAGTGCACGCGGCGCGGGATCCCGGTCGGCAACACGCCCGGGGTCCTGACCGAGACGACGGCGGACCTCGCCTGGGCGCTCCTGATGGCCGCCGCCCGCCGGCTGCCCGAGGGCGACCGATACGTCCGCGCCGGGCGCTGGAAGACGTGGGGCCCGCTCCTCCTCCTGGGGCCCGACGTGCACGGCGCGACGCTGGGGATCGTCGGCTTCGGGCGGATCGGCCAGGCGATGGCCCGTCGGGCGGGCGGCTTCGGGATGACGATCCTGTATCACGACGTGGCCCGGGCCCCGGAGGCGGTCGAGCGCGAGCTCGGCGCGACGTACGTCCCGCTCGAGGGATTGCTCGAGCGCAGCGACTTCGTCTCCCTCCACGTGAATCTGACGCCCGAGACCCGGCACCTCATCGATGCCGGACGGCTGTCCCGGATGCGGCCCGACGCCGTGCTCGTCAATACGTCTCGCGGGCCCGTCGTCGATCCCGCCGCCCTCTACGAGGCGCTGCGCGACGGCACGATCTTCGCCGCCGCCCTGGACGTGACGGAGCCCGAGCCGATCCCGCCCGACGATCCGCTCCTGGCGCTCGACAACTGCCTGGTGGTGCCCCATATCGCCTCGGCATCGCGGGCGACGCGCGGGAAGATGGCCGCGATGGCGGCCGCCAACCTGCTGGCCGGCCTGCGTGGCGAGCGCCTGCCGACGCCCGTGAACCCCGAGGCGCACGAGCGGCCTTGAGCCGACGCGAGCCGGAGAAAGGCGGGGACCCGGTCGGCCAGCCCGACCGGGTCCCGGAGGGAGGAGAGGGGGCGCGGGGAGGAGGACCGCGCGACAGGGCGATCATGTCGCCCGTTCCTGAGGTTCCTCTGAACGCCAGCTGGAGCGTCCCGCGATGCGGTGCGCGACGGTGGGACCCGGGCGCCCCGCCGCGCCCCGAGTGCAACGAAGATGTAAGGCGCCGGAGGTGATCGGGCAGCGAGAATCGCCCTCGACGACGCCCCGTCGGGGGGAGGTCGGCCCGCCCCGGGCTCGGGGTGGACTCCAGGGGAAGGAGGTCACGGATGGCCCTACTCGGTGTGGCCACGTCCCTGCTCGGTCGGGACGAGGACGGCCAGGGGCTGGCCGAATACGCACTGATCCTCGCGCTCATCGCCATCGTCGCGATCGTCGCGCTCATCTTCCTGGGGAGCCAGGTCAGCTCGATCCTCAGCAACGTCGGCAACTCGGTCTAGGCGCCGCGGGCTCGCGCCGGGCGGCCCGAAGGCGATCGGCCTCGGCATCTCCCCTGGACCTGCGACCGGCGGTCCGGCGCCCGGACAGGGCATACTGCCGAGGAGAGCCGCACGCTCGAAGGAGGAAGCGATGGGCGACAAGAACCCCAAGAAGGCACCGAAGCCCAAGAAGCCGAAGCAGGGGACGGCCGTTCCGCCGAAGGGTACCGGCAGACCGGCGTAGGCTCGGCCGCACGAGGACCGGGCGGGGGCTCGGCACACCCGGCCGCGGAGCAGGCGCCGGGGCCGTTCGACCTGTCACCCGTTGGGCGCACGCCGTGGCTCGTGGCCCGGTAATGTGACCCGGCCGGTCCGCGTCAAAGCGGGCGGGGAGGTGGGTCGTGAAGGCGCGTTTCATCGGCTTCGGCGCGGTCGAGATCGACGGGCGCCGGTACGAGCGCGATGTGGCGATCGAGCGCGGCCGGGTGGGCCGACGGCACAAGAAGGCGTCGAAGCCGCTCCGGGACCGCTACGGGCACACGCCGCTCAGCCTCGCGGAGCCCATCCCCTGGCGCTGCCGACGGCTCATCGTCGGGACCGGAGCCCAGGGCGCCCTGCCGATCGCGGAGGAGGTCCGCACCGAGGCCCTGCGACGGGGCGTGGACCTGGTCGCCGTGCCGACCCGGGAGGCGTGCCGCCTGCTGTCGGCCGCCGATCCCGACGACACGGCGGCGATCCTCCATGTCACCTGCTGAGGGGGTGTGCTGGGACCTGGCTCGGAGCGCGGAGCCGTGAGCCAGGACAGGCGGCGCTGACGAGGGGCGGACTCGCTATGCGCTCTCGATGAGCACGAGCGGGGGGTTCTGCTCGGTCGATGCCGGAGCCTCCGGCTCGCGCCCGGCCTGGCCACCCGAGGCGGTCTCGGTCCTGGGCGCCGGAGCCGCCCGGTCCATCCCGACGCGATCGAGCCGCAGGCTGTGCGCCAGGATGGG
>JAPVSP010000046.1:0-8931 GCA_047519685.1 Chloroflexota bacterium | reverse complement strand
GGCCTGGTACGGGGACCACCTCGCCAGCGTCGCCAGCGTCAACGGCGTGAGCATCGACAAGGACCAGTACCGCGCCCGCTACACGATCGAGGACTGGCGGATCGCCGAGTCGGAGTCCCGGCTCCGCGATGAGGCCCAGGCGGGGCACATCACGACGGGCCAGCGCGATTCCACGATCCAGGCGCTCGAGCAGCAGCGCACCCAGCTCGCGACGAACGTTCTCGAGAGGCTCATCGACACGGAGCTCCAGCGACAGCTCGCGGCGGCCAACGGGGTCGTCGTGACCGACGCCGACATCGATGCCGAGCTCAAGATCGAGGCCACGCGCGGCGAGCAGCGCCACGTCTGGGCGATCGAGGTGCAGCCCGCGATCACCACCGGGGCGGCGGGACCGAGCGATTCCCAGATCGCGGCCGCGAGGTCCCTGGCGAACCAGGCGCTGAAGGACCTCCAGGGCGGCAAGGACTTCGAAGCGGTCGCGAAGGTCGTCTCCACCGGGACCACGGCCGCGCAGGGGGGCGACATCGGCTGGTACACCGAGCGCAACGGGCTCGACCCGGAGTTCTCCAAGGCGGTCTTCGCCGCGAAGCAGAACGATCCGACGCCGGTCGTCCTCGGGGCGGACAAGGTGTTCCGCATCGGACGAGTCACCGACATCAGCCCCCAGTCGGTCGACCCGAACTACACCCAGAAGCTGACCGACGCGGGGATCGCGCTGGCGGACTACCGCCTGGTGGTCGCCTCGGACGTGCGGCACCAGCGGCTGCAGGCCAAGATCATCGCATCGGTCGTCGACACGGCGACCGTCCAGCGGCGCGTCAGCGAGATCCACATCGCCGAGCCGCAGGGCAAGGGCGACGAGGTCAAGGTCCGCCATATCCTGTTCTCGCCCAACCACATCACGGACCAGACCCAGCTGCAGAACCTGCCCTCGACGGACCCGGCCTGGGCGAAGGCGAAGTCCGACGCGCAGGCGGCCTACGACAAGCTCAAGCCGTTCGTCGGCACCGACCAGCTCGAGACGGAGTTCCAGGCGCTGGCGAGCCAGCTGAGCGACGACACGGGCTCGAAGTCGAGCGGTGGGGAGCTCCCGTACTTCACCCAGGATGCCGTCGACCCCGGCTTCGGCGACGCGATCTTCAAGACGGGGCTCAAGAAGGGCGATCTCATCGGTCCGGTCCAGTCGTCGTTCGGCTTCCACGTCATCCTGTTCGAGGACCGGCGACCGGACCCGACCAGCCGGATCAACGACGCCAAGCTCGAGGCCGAGACGGCGGGCGCCGACTTCGCGGCGATCGCCAAGAAGTACTCCGACGGGCCCGAGGCGTCGAAGGGCGGCGACCTCGGCTGGGTCGCCCACCTCCAGCTCAAGCAGCAGCTGGAGGACGCGATCTTCAAGACCCCGGTCGGCAAGACGAGCGACGTGATCGAGGTCTCGGGCGACGGGTTCTACCTGTTCCACGTGTTCGACGAGCAGACGCGCAAGCCGGACGGGGCACAGGCCGACACCCTCCGCGCGTCCGCCTTCGACGACTGGTACGCGATCGAGAAGGCGAAGGCCAAGATCGACCGCCAGACGAGCGCCGTGCCATCGCCCGCCGCGAGCTAGGGGACGCGTGCTCGACGCACTGCTGGCCGAAGCGCGCCTCCGCTGGGGGCTCGATCCCGCGGCCGGCCTCCAGATCGTCCCGGCGGAGCGGCTGATCGCGTTCCCGATCGAGCCGTCGCGCCCCCTGCTCCTCGTCCCGCTCGCCGCGCTCCGGACCGTCGCTCCGGCCGCTCCGCCCGAGCCGGTGCCGGGTCGCCACGGACCGACCGGTGGCGACCCGCTCGCCCTGCTGCGCCGGCTCTATCCGGTCGACCACGCCGTCGGACGGTTCGGCTCGCCCGGATCGGCGACGGTCGGGACGCTGGCCGAGGCCGACCTCTCGGCGCCGCTCTACCTGGGCCCGCTCGCTCCGGCCGACGTGTTCGCCTCGCCGTGGGGCATGCCCGCGATCTCCGAGCGCCTCCGCCGCCCGGACGGCTGCCCGTGGGACCGCGAGCAGACGCACGCCTCCCTCCGCCGACACCTCCTCGAGGAGGCGTACGAGGTCTACGACGCGTTGGAGGCGGGGGCGACGCCCGAGCTCGCCGAGGAGCTCGGCGACCTCTTCCTGCAGATCGTCCTCCACGCCCAGCTCGCGGCCGAGGAAGGCGTCTTCGATCTCGCCGACGTCCAGGCCGCCATCGCCTCGAAGATCGTCCGGCGCCACCCGCACGTGTTCGGCGACGCCGAGGCCCGAACCGCCTCGGACGTGAACCGCCAGTGGGAGCGGATCAAGGCGGAGGAGCGCGCGGCGGCGGCCGACGAGGCCGGCACGGCGGCCCCGCCGAAGAGCGCGCTCGACGGGATCAGCCCGGCGATGCCCGCGCTCGCCGCGAGCCAGGAGATGCAGGAGCGCGCCGCCCACCTCGGGTACGACTGGCCGTCGATCGACGGCGTCCTGGAGAAGGCCGTCGAGGAGCTGGGCGAGCTGCGCGACGCCGGGTCGCCGGCCGAGCGACAGGAGGAGCTCGGCGATCTGCTGATGGTCGTGGTCAACGTCGCCCGCAAGATCGGCGTGGACGCCGAGGCCGCCCTGCGGAGCGCCAACGGCAAGTTCCGGCGGCGGTTCGGGATCGTCGAGCGGCTCGCCGCGGAACGGGGCGTCGCGCTGCGCGACCTCTCGTTCGAGGCGCTCGACGCGCTGTGGGATGCTGCGAAGGTCGAGGCGGCGATGACGCCGGGCGGCCCGGCCGAGGAGGAACGGGCATGACGATCGGGAACCGGCCGGTGGTGCGCGCCGACGGGCGCGCCCCGGCGGAGCTGCGGCCCGTGACCCTGACGCTCGGCGTGCAGAAGTGGGCCGAGGGCTCGTGCGTCATCCGGGTCGGCGACACCGAGGTCCTCTGCGCCGCGACGATCGAGGACAAGATCCCCCCGCACCTGCGCGGCAAGGGGACCGGCTGGGTGACGGCGGAGTACTCGATGCTCCCGCGGGCGACCGCGGAGCGCAGCCCGCGCGAGGCGGCCAAGGGCCGCATCGGCGGCCGGACGCACGAGATCCAGCGGCTCGTCGGACGATCGCTGCGCGGGATCGTCGATCTGGCCCGGCTCGGCGAGCGGACCGTCACGGTGGACTGCGACGTCCTCCAGGCGGACGGCGGCACCCGCACCGCCTCGATCACCGGCGGCTACGTCGCCCTTGCGGCGGCGCTGATGACGTACGGGATGGAGCGGCTCCTGCTCGGCCGGATCGCGGCGGTCAGCGTGGGCATCGTCGACGGCGTCCAGCTCCTCGACCTCGACTACTCCGAGGATTCGAGGGCCGAGGTGGACTTCAACGTCGTCGGTACGGACGCGGGAGCGTACGTCGAGCTGCAGGGCACGGCCGAGGGACGACCGTTCGACCGCCCGGCCGTCGACGCCCTGCTCGACCTCGCGCACCTTGGCCTGAGCCAGCTCTTCGAGGCCCAGTCCGCGGCGCTGGCGACGGTCCGGCGTTAGGGACCGGATCGCCGAGCCGCCCGTCCGCGCCCCGACCGTGCCGGATCCTTCCGCCGCCCGACCGAAGATCCTCGTCGCGACCCGCTCGAGCCACAAGCTCCGCGAGCTGCGCGAGCTGCTCCATCTCCGGCGCGCCGAGCTGGTCTCGCTGGACGATGCAGGCGTGCTCGAGGAGGCGTCCGAGGACGGCTCGACGTTCAGGGCGAACGCCCGCTCGAAGGCTCGCTTCTACGCGCGGCTGACCGGCCTGCCGACGCTCGCCGACGATTCCGGGCTCGAGGTCGACGCGCTCGACGGCGGGCCCGGGGTCCGGACCCGGCGCTTCGCCGGCGAGACTGCGACGGACGAGCAGAACAACGCCAAGCTGCTCGCGACCCTGGCCGACCTGCCGCCGGAGCGACGCGGCGCCCGCTACGTGTGCGTGCTCTCGCTCGTCCTGCCCGGGAGCGCCGGCACGCGGGGTGGCCTGCCGATCGCGGCCGAGGCGCGCGGGACATGCCGCGGGCGGATCGCGAGCCGACCGCGCGGCACGGGCGGCTTCGGCTACGACCCCATCTTCGAGCCGGCCGGAGAGCCGCCGGGTGGCCGGACGCTCGGGCTGTACTCCGCGGCCGAGAAGCACGCGATCTCGCACCGCGCCCGGGCGGCCCGTGCCCTCGCTCCCCGGCTCGGTCTCTTCGGCCTCTGAGGCGCTCGTCGCGTCAGGGCGCCGGGCTGGCGGGGGCGACGCTCGCGGGTGTCGCCGCCGACGCAGGGGCCCCCGGCGGCCACGGCGATGGCGGCGTCCCGACCGGCGGGAACGCGAGCCTGGCCATCGCCAGGATCGCCGGCAGGTCCGGGATCTGCACCGACCCGTAGGGCGCCCGGTTGCCGCCCTTCACGAGCGGGTGCCCAATGACCACCCGGACGACCTTGGACGCGTCGAGCGTGTCGGCCAGGCCAGCCAGGTCGGGCAGCCGGTCGGGCGGCAGGTCCGTCCGGACGATGTCGCCGATCGTGCGCAGCAGCTGCGGGAGCTGGAGGAGGAGGCTGCCCCCGCTGGTCAGCTTCTGCTTCAGGGCCACGAGGATCTGCTGCTGGCGAGCGGCGCGCTTGAAGTCGCTCCCGCCGACCGCGTAGCGGGATCGGGCGTAGGCGAGCGCGTTGAACCCGTCGAGATGCTGGGGGCCGGCCTTGATCCCCCAGCCGGCGCCGTAGTGGTACGAGGTCCCGTCCCAGCCGTCGTACATCGGGTCGAAGAAGCTCTCGTCGACCGTCACGTCGACGCCGCCGACGGCATCGACGAGCTTGATGAAGCCGTCCAGGTCGAGCGTGGCGAAGTAGTCGATCCGGATCCCGAGCAGCGTCCCCACCGCGTCCTCGAGCGTGCGCATCCCGCCCTTGGGGAACTCGGACGGGTGCAGCGTGGCGTAGCTCAGCAGCGAGTTCAGCTTCGGGGCGAAGGTCCGTCCGTCGCCCAGCGGCACCCCCACGATGTCCCGGGGGATGGACACGATGGACGCCGTGCCGAGGACCGGGTCGACCGACACCACCATCATCGAGTCGGTCAGCGCGTGGTCGCGCTGGGGGTTGGCATCGAGCCCGACAAGCAGGACATCGAGGCGCTCGTTCGACCCGGGCTCGGGCGCCTGGCTGGGCGGCGCGCCGCCGCCCTGGATCGAGCTGGTGGGGTCGGTCCCGCTGAAGAACTGGCCGAAGGCCTCGCGCGCGATCGACCCGTAGTAGAAGGCCGCCAGGTGGGGGATGACGACGAGGGTGGCGATCAGCGCGATCCCGGCGATGCCTGCGCGTCCCGGGAGGGTCCCGTACCGGCGGTCGAGGAACGCGTGCCCGACCGCGAACAGGCGCCAGCCAAGGAGTGCGACGTTGAGCGCCAGGAGCGCGTCGAGGGTGCTCGGTGCCACGACCGAGGCGAGGAGCCGCATCCGGGGCGTACCCGTGATCACCAGCCACGCGATGGCCGCGACGACGAGGGTCGGGACGGCGAGTGCGAGCGCGAGCCGGCGTCGGCCGTTCAGCGCCTGGCCGAGGCCCGGGACCAGCGCGGAGAGCGCCGCGGCGACCAGCCGGCGGGCATCGTGGCGAGGGGTCGCGCTGACGGCATCCCGGGCCGGGGCGAAGGGGCGGGCCGCCGGGGTGATGGACCTGGGGCGCACCAGGCGAGCCTGCGGTGTGGACGCCATCCGGTGGGCCATGGGCCGCGCCCTGTGGGCTTGCACGGTGTCGGCGCCTCCTGTCTCACGCGTTGGCAGGACGGCGACCGTCACGAGACGGCCGCTGCGCCGGGCACTGGCATGACGAGTCTAACGCCTCAGTGGGGCCTCTTGTCCAGTCCGGTGCCTTCTGGTGCAGGCCCGCTGGTGCGTCCAGGGCCTGGCCGGATCCTCCGGCGACAGCGATGGCGGCGCGGCGACAGCGATGGCGGCGCGGCAGCAAGCGCGGGCGGCACGGGCGTACCCGACCGCCGGCGCTCAGCGCTCGGTCGGGTTCGGATCGGTCACGATCGGCGCCAGGGTCTCCGTCGCGGCCGCGACCATGCGCCCCACGACGGCCTCCAGCAGGGCCTCCTTCGAATCGAAGTACTGGTAGAAGGCGCCCTGGATGCGTCCAGCTCGTCGAGGACGTCCTGGATGCTCATCTGCTCGTAGCCCCTGGCCTGGATGAGGCGCTGGGCGACGTCCACGAACGAGTCGCGCCTGAGTGCGTGGGCTTCGGGGTCCAGGACCCGCGGCATGGTTGCGCCAATAACGAACCGACCGTCGGTCTAGTACAGCAGCCGCGCCGCGGTGCCGCCTCTCAGTCGTCCTCGGACAGGGAGGCGAGCGTCTCCTGGATCCGGTGGAGCTGCGCGATGTAGCCGCGCAGGTCCTGCTCGGAGAGCTCGCTCAGCCAGTCCCGCTCGCGGCGATGGACGATCCTCCGGAGCTCACGGAGCACGTCGAGCCCCGCCGGCGTGATCTCGACGAGCAGGCTGCGGCGGTCGGTCGAGTTCGCTGAACGACGGACGAACCCACGTCGCTCGAGCGAGTCGATGACGCCGGTCACCGTGGCGCGGGTGACGATGAGCCGTTCACTGAGCATCGAGGGCGACATCGGCCCGTGATCGCGGAGGATCCCCAGAACGAGACCGCCCGCAGCGCTGACGTTCAGCGGACGGAGGAGACGCCCGATCCGATCGAAGAGCATGTCGGCCGTGCGGATAGTGTTCATCACCGCCTCGGTCGCCAGGACGTTCGCATCCGGCGTCTGGTCGTAGAAGTCGTCGGGCATCCGGATCTTCGTGATCATGGAACAGATGATAAGGGTATTGACAATACGTGGCCTAACCATATAGTTAGGGACCTAATGACCTGCCGCGAGGCCAGGTCGCAGGCAAGCGAAAGGAGCGTCCCGCCATGGCGAAGGTGATCGTCCAGCACCGCGTGGTCGACTACGACCGCTGGATCCCGACGTTCACGGAGCACGAGGCCGTCCGTCGGCAGCATGGAGCGACGGGCCACTCGATCGCTCGCGAGTCCGCCGACCCGAACAACGTCGTGGTCGTCAACGACTTCGCGACGCTCGAGGGCGCGCTCGCCTTCACGAAGGACCCGTCGCTCCCCGCTGCGATGGTTCGCGGTGGCGTCGCCGGGGCGCCGCAGGTCTGGATCGTCGACGAGGCCGAGGCCAAGCGGTACTGAGACTGGCGTCGAGGGCCGCGGTCCCGGCGCCTCCGCGGCCCTCGGTCGACCCGGGCTTGCCCGTCAGCATCCGGCGCTCCGCTCCAGATCGAGGTGAAGACCATGCTTGCCGACGCGATGGTGGTTTCGACCGTTGCGGTGACCGACCTTGACCGCGCGAAGCGATTCTTCGCCGAGCAGCTCGGCCTCCCGCTGCTCGACGAGACGCCGTTCGCGCTCCGCTTCGGCGCCGGGAAAGGGACCCAGATATCGGTCCGGCGCGGGCAACCGAACGTCGGTCAGACGGCGGCGCACTTCGAGGTCGACGACATCGAGGCCGTCCTGCGCGAGCTGACGTCCCGTGGCGTCACCTTCGAGGAATACGAGACGCCGAAGACGACCAACTTCATCGCCCAGGTCGGTCCGGCTCGCGGCGCCTGGTTCAAGGACCCGGACGGCAACGTGTTCGGCCTGCGCGAAGGACCGGTCCCGGCCGCGAGGTAAGGTCGCCGCGAGGTTCGTCGGAGCGTCTCGCGCCGACCGGCCCCACGGCCGATCGAGGCCTGCCTCAGGGGCGCGACGTCGAGTGCTCCTCGTCGGTCCCCGACGTCTGGACGACCACCTCGGTCGTCCCGCTCTTGCCCTTCAGCTGGAGGGACCGATGCTCCAGGTCGGCCGGGAGCCCCGCCGCCGTCGCGGCGGCCGCGGTCACGAGGACCTCGCCCGCGCGGGCGACGGACGATAGGCGGGCGGTCGTGTTCACGATGTCGCCCATCGCCGTCAGCTCGGCATCAGGCCCCTCGCCGATCGACCCGACGTAGGCGATCCCGGTACTCACGCCGACGCCGACGGGGACCCACGGGCCGCGGGCATCGCGGTGGCCGGTCGCTCGCAGCAGCGCGACCGCGGCAGCGACGGCACGCGCGGCATGCGTCGCACCCGCCATCGAAGGCACGAAGATCCCGATGACCTCGTCGCCGACGAACTTGTCCACGAAGGCGTCGTGGTTGATGAGGACCTGGAAGGCGGTGTCGTAGAAACGGCCCATGAGGCGGTTGAACCCTCGAGGGCTCATCGTCTCGGCGAGCGGCGTCGAGCCGCGGACATCGGCGAAGAGGAGCGAGCACTCGACCTCGGCGCCGCCGTGGTTCGCGCGAAGCATGCCAAAGCAGCCAGCGCAGTACTTCGGGTTCTTCGGCCAGCGAGGATGCCCGAGCAGCGGCATGACGAGGCCGCCGATGCCGGCGAATGGCGCCGCGCACATCTTGCAGCGCGGTGAGCTCGGGATCCGGCTGTGGATCCGCCGCGTCCGGCGTCGTGACGACGGGTCGAGCAGTAGTCGCCGCCACCTCGCCTCCATGTCGGGCCGGGGCGTGTCCTGGAGTCCGCGCGGGCCCCCGGAGGTCACGATCGAGCCGTCTGGACCGTCGCTCACGCCTGGCGGTACCGGCCGAACCCGTGCACGTGCGACTTCACGTCCACGGGCCACGTCGCCATCCGCCGGAGACGGTCCACGACTTCGTCACTGACAGGCCCGTAGAGGTCGATCCTGAGCACATCGACCAGCTGCGTGCCGTGCCCGATCCGCGCCGCGGCCACGTCGAGATGGTGCTCGAGCGACTCCGAGTCGGGATGGATGTGGATGTTCGTGGCCTCGGTGCCGTCGTCGCTGAGATACGAATCGAAGGCGATGAGTCTCGGTTCGTTCCCCTCGACGAACTCGGTCATCTCACGGTTCGCTGC
>JAPVSP010000045.1:0-18266 GCA_047519685.1 Chloroflexota bacterium | reverse complement strand
CGCTGCCCGGCCTCGCCGGCCTCGTCCGCTGCGACGTGGCCGACCCGCCCGACGTGGCGGCCGCCTTCGCCGAGGTGGACGGGCTGGTCGGCGGCGTCGACGTCCTGATCGCGAACGCCGGCATCAGCATCCGGCACCGCTTCCTGGACATCACGCCCGACGAGTGGCGGCGGGTCCTCGCCGTGAACCTCGAGGGGGTCTTCCACTGCGCCCAGGCGGCCGCCCGCCGGATGGTCGACTTCGGCGCGGGCGTCATCCTGATGACGGCCTCGACGAACGGGATCGTCGGCCATCCGCTGTACGCCGACTACAACGCCTCGAAGGCCGGGGTCATCCTGCTCGCCCGCTCGATGGCCCTCGAGCTCGCCCCGCTCGTTCGCGTCAACGCGGTCTGTCCCGGCTACGTCCTGACGCCGATGCAGGAGGCCGAGTACACCCCCGAGATGCTCCGCTCGACGGACGCCCGGATCCCGCTCGGACGGCACGCGCGACCGGACGAGGTGGCCGCGCTGTTCGCCTATCTGGCCTCCGACGAGGGAGCCTACCTCACCGGGGCGGCGATCCCGATCGACGGCGGCGAGCTCGCCGGCGGCCTGGCGAGCCGCGACCGGCCGCCCGATCCCAGCCCCGGACCCTGAGCGGGGGCCGGAGACCGCCGCCGACCCCGCTCACGATCCCCGACCCTGCCCACGATGGAGACCGCCCCGTGACCGACCTGTCGCCCGTCCATCCGTACATCCCGAACTCGATCCCGGAGGTCAAGGCGGCGATGCTGCGGGCCATCGGCGCCGAGAGCGTCGATGAGCTGTACGCGGACATCCCGGAACGGCTCCGGCTCCGCCGGCCGCTCGACCTGCCGCCTCCGCTGCGGTCCGAGGCCGAGCTGGTCCGCCACGTCGAGGGGCTGCTCGGCCGGGACACGTCGACCCGGGAGGCGATCAGCTTCCTCGGCGCGGGCTGCTACGAGCACCACGTGCCCGCGGTGTGCGACGAGGTCAACGGGCGGGCCGAGTTCCTGACGGCGTACGCCGGCGAGCCGTACGAGGACCACGGCCGCTTCCAGGCGCTCTTCGAGTACGGCTCGATGATGGGCGAGCTGCTCGAGATGGACGTCGTCAACGTGCCCGTCTACGACGGCTTCCAGGCGGCGGCCACGGCCCTCCGGATGGCGGCCCGGATCACCGGCCGCCGCCGGCTGCTCGTCGGCGGGTCGATCGGGCGGGACAAGCTCTCGAAGATCGTCGGCTACACCCGCCCCGACCTCACGGTCGAGCTCGTGCCGTTCGACCCGGCGACCGGATGCCTGGACCCCGCGACCCTCGGGGCGGGGCTGTCAGCCGACGTCGCGGCCGTCTACTTCGAGAACCCCTCGTACCTCGGGACGGTCGAGACGGCGGCGGCCGAGCTGGTCCGGCTCGCCCACCGGGCGGGTGCGCTGGCGGTCGTCTCGGTCGACCCGTCCACGCTCGGGGTGCTCGCTCCCCCGGCCGCGTTCGGCGCCGACATCGCCTGCGGCGACATCCAGCCGCTCGGAATGCACCAGCAGTTCGGCGGCGGCCATGGTGGCTTCATCGCCTCGGCCGACGACCCGCGGATCGTCATGGAGTACCCGTCGCGGCTGTTCGGGGTGGCGCCGACGATCGTCGAGGGCGAGCTCGGCTTCGGCGACGTCGCCTATGAGCGGACCTCGTTCGCCCTCCGCGAGGAGGGCCGGGAATGGGTCGGGACGGCCGCCGCGCTATGGGGCATCACCGCCGGCGTCTACCTGGCGCTCATGGGACCGGCCGGGATGGCCGAGCTCGGCGAGGGGATGATGGCCCGGACCCGCTACGCGATGGAGCGGCTCGCCGAGGTGCCCGGCATCCGCCTGCCGTTCGCCACGAGCCACCACGTCAAGGAGTTCGTCGTGGACCTCGGGGCGACCGGACGGACCGTCGCCGAGGTCCATGCCGGGCTGCTGGCGCGCGGGATCTTCGGCGGGGCGGACCTGTCGGCCGAGTTCCCCGCGCTCGGGCAGAGCGCGCTCTACGCGGTCACCGAGGTGCGGGCCCAGGCCGACATCGACCGACTCGTCGAGGCGCTCGGGGAGGTCGCTCGATGAGCGCGGAGCCGGGAGGTGGCCAGGCAGCGGAGGCCCTCCAGGGCTCCGGGGCCGGGTCGGTCGAGCGGGTGAGCCACCGCGGGCACGTCGCCGCTCCGGCGGGCGGGGAGCGGCGACCGATCGGGCCCAAGCCGATGCCCCGCCGCTTCCACCAGGCGAGCTGGGACGAGCCGATCATCTTCGAGCTGAGCACGCCGGGCGCGCGCGGTGTCCTGCCGCCACCGGTCGAGCCCGGGATCCGCGCTCGCGTCGGGGACCCGGCGACCGCGCTCCCGGCCGGGGTCCGGCGGAGCTCGCCGCCCGCCCTCCCCGAGCTCGCCCAGCTCCACGTCGTCCGCCATTACGCGCGGCTCTCGCAGGAGAACCTGGGCGTCGACCTCAACGTCGACGTCGGCCAGGGGACCTGCACGATGAAGTACTCGCCGAAGGTCAACGACCAGCTCGTGCGCAGCCCGAAGCTCGCCGACCTGCACCCGCTGCAGGACGAGTCGACGGTCCAGGGGGTCCTCGAGATCGTCTGGCGCCTGGAGCAGCTCCTGCGCGAGATCTCCGGGATGGACCGCGTCACGCTCCAGCCGGGCGCCGGCTCGGCGGCGATCTACGCCAACGTCGCGATGATCCGCGCCTACCACGAGGCTCGCGGCGAGGCGGAGCGGCGCGACGAGGTCGTCACGACGATCTTCAGCCATCCCTCCAACGCCGCCTGCGCCAAGGTCGCCGGCTACCGGGTCGTCACCCTCCACCCCGATCCCGCGACCGGCCGGCCCTCGCTCGAGGCGCTGAAGGCGGCGGTCTCCGAGCGGACGGCCGCCCTGCTCATCACGAATCCCGAGGACACGGGGATCTTCAGCCCGGAGATCGACCGGTTCACCCGGGTCGTCCACGAGGCCGGTGGGCTCTGCTCGTACGACCAGGCGAACGCGAACGGGATCCTCGGCATCACCCGAGCCCGCGAGGCGGGCTTCGATCTCTGCCACTTCAACCTGCACAAGACCTTCTCGACGCCCCATGCCTGCGGCGGGCCGGCGGCGGCCGCCTGCGGGGTGACGAGCGAGCTGGCGCGCTTCCTGCCGAGCCCGACCGTCGAGCGCGATGGCGGCCGCTTCTACCTCGACCACGACCGGCCGGACAGCGTCGGCAAGATCCGGCCGTGGTACGGCGTCGCGCCGAATCTCGTCCGGGCCTACAGCTGGATCATGAGCCTCGGCGCCGAGGGCCTCCGCGAGGTCGCCGAGATCGCCGTCCTCAACAACAACTACCTGATGCGTCAGGTCCTGGGGATCCGCGGCGCGTCCGCGCCGTACGCGGCCGGGCGGCGGCGGATCGAGCAGGTCCGCTACAGCTGGGAGCGGCTGACCGAGGAGACCGGCGTCCACAGCGACGAGCTCGGGGTCCGGACGGCGGACTTCGGGACGCACTACTGGACGAGCCATCACCCGTTCATCGTGCCCGAGCCGATGACGCTCGAGCCGACCGAGTCGTACTCGCGGGCCGACCTCGACGAGTACGCGGCGATCCTCCGGACGGTCGCGGCCGAGGCGTATGCGACGCCCGACCTCGTCCGGAGCGCGCCCCACGCGAGCACGATCCACCGCATCGATCCCGGCTCGTTCGACGACCCCGAGCGCTGGGCGATCACCTGGCGCGCCTACCGGCGCAAGTACCTGGGCGATCGAGCGGAGCAGGGGGCGCCGGATGCGGGGCCGGCTGGGCGGCGGCCGGACCAGGGGCCGACCTCCGCGGCCGTCGCCGACCGTGGCTGAGGCGGCCTGAGGAGAGGGAGAGAACGATGGGTTCACTCGACGGGAGGCGGGCGCTGGTGACCGGCGGTGCCTCGGGGATCGGCCGGGCGACGGCGCGGCTGCTGGCCGCGGAGGGGGCGGCGGTCGTCGTCGCCGACGTGGACGCGGCCGGTGCCGATGCCGCGGCGGCGTCCATCCGTGCCTCGGGTGGCCGGGCGGTGGGCGTCGAATGTGACGTGACGATCGACGGGGACTGCCGGCGGGCGGTGGAGGCGGCCCAGGCCGTCCTCGGGGGGCTCGAGATCCTGGTCAATTGCGCGGGAGTCATCCGGCGGGCCGATGTCGTGACGACGACCGAGGCCGAGTGGGACCAGGTCATGGCCGTGAACGTCAAGTCGGTCTTCCTGCTCGGCCGGCATGCGGTGCCGGCGATGGCGGCGGGCGGGGGTGGCTCGATCGTCAACATCGGCTCGGGCTGGGGGCTCAAGGGAGGCCCGAAGGCGGCGAGCTACTGCGCGTCCAAGGCCGCCGTCGTCAACCTGACCCGGGCGATGGCGATCGACCATGGCCCCCAGGGCGTGCGGGTGAACTGCGTCTGCCCGGGCGACACGGACACGCCGATGCTCCGGTCCGAGGCCCGCCAGCTCGGGGAGGACGAGGCCGCGTTCCTGGCCGCCTCGGCCGAGCGACCCCTGGCCCGCCTCGGCTCGCCCGAGGACATCGCGCGGGCCGTCCTCTACCTGGTCTCCGACGCGTCGGGCTGGGTCACCGGGACGACGCTCGTGGTCGACGGGGGCGGGCTGGCCTGACCCCGGCCGGGGATGGGTCGACCGCCGGTCCAGCACGGGCGAGCGGACCCCGCTAGAGTCGGGGGGTGAGCGATCCCCCCCCGAGGCGTCCGACCCCGGTTCGGCCTGTCCAGTACAAGGGCGCCGATCTCGAGGCCGAGAAGGGTCCCGGCCTCGGCTGCTTCTGGTCCCAGCTCGCCGCCCTCGGGATCCTCGTCGTCCTGACGCCCGTCAGCGTGAACCTCGGGTGGCCGGACTGGGTCAGCGCGCTGCTGCTCTTCGCGACGATCGCGGTCCTGCTCGTCTCGGGCCAGACGATCATCTTCCTGCTCCGCCTGGTCGCCGCGGAGCGCCGGGAGGGGAGGCGCCGACCGCTGGCCGCCTCGAGCCGGACGGTCGGCGAGCTCGAGGATGCGCCCCGCGCCGGGGAGGTCGGTGACGCGCCGCCGCGCTCGACCGGCGGCGTTCCGGACGACCCGATGGGCGACGGCCCCGTGCGACAATAGGCGGCGAAACCCCGATAGGCGGCGAACCCCTCCGCTCGCCCGACCCGCCAGGAGAGCCCTCCCCAGTGCCCGTGCTCGCGACGTTCTTCTCGGTCCGCCGTGGCCGCGACCCGTTCTTCAAGACCTTCATGCGGACGCAGTTCCCCAGGCAGGTCCGCGAGTACGAGGAGAAGTTCGGGATCCGCTTCCTCGGCTGGTACAACGTCGCCCACGGCTGGGACTTCGACAATGTCATCCTCCTCGAGCTGCCCGACTATGCGACCCTCGACAGGCTCGAGGCCGACGAGCAGACCCGGGTCCTGGGACACCGCGCCGGCGAGTGGATCTTCGAGCGCCATCACTCGATGTTCCTCCGCGAGCGGATGGGGCCCGACCTCGAGTACCACGGTTAGGAAGGAGGCGAACGCCATGGCGGACGGCCGCAACGATCTGGTCGGCGAGCTCGCGGCGGACGCCGCCCTGGAGCGGACCGACTTCCTCGTCCAGTCGGCGGAGCAGCTCCGGCGCTTCCTCGAGGCGAACCGGGAGCGGATCGCAGAACTGGGCGGTCTCACGCTCATCGACGAGGATCCGGACTATCTGGCGATCGCGCCGGACCTCACGTTCCGCAGCCGCAGCCGGTATCTCGACGAGGAGACCGGCCAGTGGCAGAGCGAGACCGAGGTCATCGAGAGCGCGGCCGAGCTCATCGAGCTCTACAACCCGGCCGACGTCTTCCAGGCGTTCGCCGAGTCCGCCCGCGAGGTCGCCGGTCTGCCCACCGAGCCGACCGCGACCGAGGGGCTGATGGAGGTCGCCGGCGTCTCACCGTCCGAGACGGTCTCGCTCGGGGAGGACGCCTACGCGGCGGCCGCCGACGCCTGGGCCGAGACCCAGGAGATCGTCGGCGAGCCCTCCGGGGAGCTCGACGCCGCCCGGCGGCTGTACGACCTGGCCCTCTCGTTCCAGGAGCGCAGCCAGCGCTCCGAGGCCCGGCTGCTCGAGCAGTTCGAGGACGCCGCCGGCCGCCTGAGCACCGCGCTCGGCGACGTCACGGTCGTCGACGATGAAGACGAGCGTCTCGTCCTGACCGGGGACGGATCGCTCCGCGCCGAGGTCGTGCCCGAGGAGGCCGGCGGCGAGTGGCGGACGCTCTCGTCGCCCGAGGAGCTGGTCGAGTTCTACGACCCGACCGACGTCTTCGGCGACCTCGCCGACGCGGTCGCCGAGGCCTGGCCGGAGGTCGCCCCCGAGCTCGCGGCCGAGGAGGGAGAAGAGGCCGAGGAGCGGGAAGAGGGCGAGGAAGGGGAAGAGGGCGAGGAGGGCCCCGACGGCAGCGACGACGGGAGCGGCCCGCGCGCGTGAGCGGACGGCGGTCGAGGAGCGGTCCGGCGACCGCAGCGGCCGCCCGGGCCTGACGATGCGCCTCCTCGCGGCCGAGCTCGTCGAGAGCCGCTCGATCGTGCCCGGACAGTGGCTCCAGACGTACCACGCCCCCCAGCTCGCGGCCGGCGCTCGGGCCGGCCAGTTCGTCCACGTCCGGACCGGCGACTACTCGGGCCTCGTGCTCCGTCGTCCGTTCTCGATCAACACGGCCGACGCGGCCAGCGGGATCGTCTCGATCCACTTCCGGACCGTCGGGAAGGGCACCGAGTGGATGACCCGGATGCGCCCGGGCGACCCGCTCGACATGCTCGGCCCGCTCGGGCGTCCGTTCGAGGTCGACCCACGCAGCCGGCACCTGCTGCTCGTCGCCGGCGGGCTCGGGATCGCCGGCGTCAGGATGCTCGTCGACGAGGCGCTCCGGGACGGCCGGCAGGTCACGCTGCTGTTCGGCGCCGCGACCGCCCGGGAGGTCTACCCGTCGAGCCTGCTGCCGGACGAGGTCGAGTACGTCGTCGCGACCGACGACGGGTCGCTCGGCCACGCGGGGTTCGTGACCGAGCTGGTCCCGGCCTACGAGGCCTGGGCGGACCAGGCCTTCGCGTGCGGCCCGCGCCCGATGCTCGTCACCCTCGCGCGGCTGGCCACGGGCCGGCGGGAGCGGCTCGGCGTGGCGAAGCTGGGGCGGAAGCGGGGGTCCGGGCGACCGGATCCCGTGGGATCGCCGGCCGCGCGGCGGAAGGCGTTCCTGCAGGTCTCGATGGAGCAGCGGATGGGCTGTGCCGTGGGCGCGTGCCTCGGCTGCGTCGTCATGGGGACGGCAGGGCAGCCGCAACGGGTCTGCCGCGAGGGCCCCGTGTTCGCGTCGGACGAGATCGACTGGGAGAGCGGCTGGTGAGCGCGACCCGGGTCACCGCCCCGGCGGGCTGGCTCGGCGGGGCGGTCATCGACCGGGCGCCGGAGGCCGCGATGTCGACCGTGGGCCGCCCGCCGTGAGGGCCAGGAAGCGTGTCGTGACCGGGCCAGAGCGCAAGCCGGCCCGGCGGACCCCGACCATCCGGCGGGTCAAGAGCGCGATCGTCGCGGTCCCCAAGGATCGGCGGCCGACGCCGGCCGAGGTCCGCGGTCCCTCCGCCGGCGGCTCCCGCGCGCCAGTCGCCGAGGAGCTGCCTGGCGCTCCGCCGCGGGTGGACCTCTCCGTCGACCTGGCGCCCGGTCGGGGCGGGCTGGTGCTCGCAAACCCGATCCTGACCGCCTCAGGCACCTTCGGCTACGGGGTCGAGTACGGCGATGTCGTCGACGTCGCGCGGCTCGGCGCGATCTGCTGCAAGGGCACGACGCTCCGGCCCAGGGTCGGCAACGTCCCGCCCCGCGTGACCGAGACGCCGGGCGGCATGCTCAACTCGATCGGCCTCCAGAACCCGGGCGTCGATGCGGTCATCGAGAAGTACGCCGAGACCTGGGCGAAGTGGTCGGTCCCGGTCATCGTCAACGTGGCCGGCGAGTCCGTCGGCGACTACGTCGAGGTCGTCAGGCGACTCGACGGGGTGCCGGGCGTCGCGGGCATCGAGCTGAACATCAGCTGCCCGAACGTCGGCAAGGGTGGCCTCCAGTTCGCGATCGATGCGGCGGCCGCCGCGGGGGTCACCGCCGCGGTCCGTCGAGCGACCGACCTGCCCCTCCTGGTCAAGCTGTCGCCGAACGTCGCCGACGTCCGGCCGATCGCCCGGGCGAGCGCCGACGCCGGGGCCGACGCGCTCACGACGATCAACACGCTGTCCGGGATCATGGTCGCCGCCGAGCGCGTCCGGCCGCTGCTGGGCAACATCTACGGCGGCCTGAGCGGCCCCGCGGTCAAGCCGGTCGCCCTGCGGGTCGTCTACGAGGTGGCCCAGGTCGTGGGCATCCCGGTCGTGGCGATCGGCGGCGTCACCGAGCTCGCCGACGTCCTCGACTTCCTCGCCGTCGGTGCCGTGGCCGTCCAGGTGGGGACCGCGATCTTCGCCGATCCGACGCTGCCGGTCCGCCTGGTCGACGAGCTGGCCGACGAGTGCCGGCGTCATGGGCTCGACTCGTACCGCCCGCTCATCGGCACCGCGCTCCCGCGCCGGCCCGGGGCGCCGTCCGCCAGGGGCGTCGAGTACCGCCCGTGACCGGTCCTCGGTCCGCCGGGTCGCCCGGCGCGCCGTAGACTCGCGCGCGATGACCACCCTCCGTCATGGCCTCGACGCGGCCGCCCGAGCCGCGATGGCCGCCCGGACCGAGGCGCTGTTCCGGCGCTCCGGCGCGTTGAAGGACGGCCACTTCAAGCTCAAGAGCGGCCGCCACTCGGACGCCTACCTCGAGAAGTTCCTCGTCCTCCAGGACCCGGCGGCCACGAGCGAGCTGTGCGCCTTCTGGGCGCGCGCCTACCGCGACAGAGACGGCGCACCCACGGTCGACGTCGTGGCCGGACCGACGACCGGCGGCGTGATCCTGGCCTTCGAGACGGGCCGCCAGCTGGGGACCCGGGCGATCTTCGCCGAGGAGGTACGAGACCCTGACGGGACGAGCCGCCGGGCGTTCCGCCGGGGATTCGAGATCCGGTCGGGCGAGCGAGTCCTGCTCGTCGACGACATCCTGACGACCGGTGGCTCGCTCGTCGCGATGATCCCCGCGGTCGAGGCCGCCGGCGGCGAGATCGTCGCGTGCGAGATCCTGGTCGACCGCTCGGGCGGGCTGCCGACGCTGACCTCGCCGACGAGCGGCCGGGTCTACCCGCTCCACTCGCTCTGGCAGCTCGAGCTGCCGACCTACGGACCCGGCCCCGCGACCTGCCCGCGCTGCGCCGACGGGACGCCGCTCGAGGCGCCGGGCTCGTCGGGGACGGGCGTCGCGCCCTCGGGGCCGGGCTGACGGCCGTGCGACCGGGTCCGCTCGGGGCGTTCGCCCTGGCCATCGGGATCGCGCTCGCGGCGGCCGCCTGCTCGTCCGGGTCGAGTGCGACACCCATCGCCTCCGCCGGGGCGCCGTCCCAGGTCCCGAGTGCGGCGGCCAGCCCGTCGGGCAGCGGCCCATCGGCCTCCGCGCCCGCATCGCCGGTCGTCGGGGTCGTGACCAAGGTCGACTCCGCCGGACTCGACAAGGTCAGCGGGTTCACGCTCCGGACCGACGCCGGCCAGACGCTCCAGCTGGCCATCGGGACGCTCGAGAACGGGTCGGTGTTCCCGCCTGGGCACCTGGCCGAGCACGCGGCGACCGGCGTACCGGTGCGGGCCTACTTCCGGGTCGAGGGGGACCGGCTGGTCGTCTATCGGCTCGAGGACGCCGGCTGACGCCCGGCCGACCGCGAGCCGCTCGAGGAGCGGGCGTCCGGGCTACTCGATCGCCTTGATCGCCGCCGCCAGCTCGTCCGTCCCGACCACGCCCTCGAACGAGCCGGTGACCCGGCCCGTCCGGTCGACGACGAAGATCCACGGCTCGGAGAGGATGCCGAACTTGTCGGTCGCCTCGACCGGCTGCAGCTGGCCGCTGGCATCGAGGACGGGCTGGAGCTGGTCGTTGGCGTACTGCAGCTTGTACGGCTCGACGTTGATGAACGTCACGCCCGACGCGCTCTTCGCCGCGGCCTTGACGGTGTCGAGCAGCGGACCGCAGGCGCGGCTGGTGCAGAACGCCGGCGTCGCGAACACGAGGACGAACGGCCTGTGGTCGGCCAGCGCCTGGTCCTCGGAGACCTGGTAGAAGGCCGGGTCGGGGCTCTGGTCGGACGAGATCGCCCGGACGTTCCCGCCGGCGTCGGCCAGGACCGGCGTCCGCACGGACGGGGCCGGCTGACCGACCTGGACCGCCTGGGCCTTCTCCTTGACCTGGAAGCTGAAGGGGATGGTCTCGCTGGGCTTGCCCGGGACGGCCGTCGTGAACTCCGCGTCCCAGTCGCCTGCCGCGGCGAAGGCGATCGTCGTGACGTAGACGCCGCTGACGCCTGGGACGGCCCACAGGAAGCGGCCGGTGCCGTCCACCGCCGCCGACGGGCCCTTCGCGGTCGGCCAGGCCCGCACGGAGGCCGTCCGGTCGGGGGTCGCGGCCGGCCGGTTCGTCCTCGGGTCGAGGAACGAGAAGAGGAACCGGTTCGTGCCGAGCACCTGCTCGCTCGAGACGATGACCGGGAGGACGTCGTACTGGCCCGCGGTCGAGCTCGAGGCGGCCGGGGACGGCGAGGCGCCTGCGGGCCCGCCCGACGAGCTGCAGGCGGCTGCGATCAGGGCGGTCCCGACGAGCGCGAGGGTGGATCGGCGGCGCATGAGGCAAAGGGTAGTGAGAGTCGCCGGAGTGCGCAGGCGACGGCCCGTCCGCGCCTCTCGGCGCGCCGGGCGAACGGGCCCCGCGCGGCGCCACGGTCCGGCGCGGGCCTCTCCGCGTACGGCCGGGTAGAATGCCCACCTGCCCGGCGCGCGACCGACGCGTCCAGGTCCCCGGGCACGGGCGACGACGCGACCGCCCCGCGGGGGGGCGGACCAGGAGGTGCGGTGACCCGCTTCCAGAAGCTCGCCGCGGCGACCGTCGCGGCGACGCTGCTGCTCGTGACCGTGGGGGTCATCGTCCGGGCCACGGGATCCGGCCTGGGCTGCCCGGATTGGCCCCTCTGCCACGGTCAGCTCGTGCCGGCGCTCGACGACCCCAAGGCCTGGCTCGAGTGGATCCACCGCGCGATCGCGGCGGTCATCGGGTTCCTCATCCTGGGCCTGGCGATCGTCGCCTTCATCGACCACCGGCGCGATCGCCGGGTGCTGCTGTGGGGTTCGCTCGCCGCGGTCGCGCTCGTCGGCTTCCAGGCCTGGCTGGGCGAGGAGACCGTTCGGCTCGGCAACAGCGGGCCGTCCGTGACGGCGCACCTCGCGACGGCGATGGCGCTCGAGGGCCTGCTGGTGTTCCTGCTGGCCCGCAGCTTCTTCCCGGCCCGGATCGGCGGGCGCGGCGCCAGCCAGCTGTTCACGCTGCTGGCCGCGCTCGGCGCGGCCGCCACGTACGCGCTGCTGCTGTTCGGCTCGAACGTCACCGCGACCGACCAGGCGCTCGTGTACCCCGACTGGCCGCTGATGGGCGGCACGCTCTTCCCGCCGCTCATCGCGGCGGCATCGACGCAGGTCCTCCACCGCTGGGTCGCGATCGCCGTCGGGCTCATCGTCGTCGGGGTCTGGGTCGCCGCCTGGCGGACCCAGCGAGAGCGTCGGGCGGTCCTCGTCCTCGCGACCGTCGGCGCGGCGCTCTACCCCGTCCAGGCCGTCATCGGCGGCCTCCAGGTCCTGACCCAGCTCGCCGGCTGGACGCAGACGCTTCACGTCGCGCTCGGCGCGACGATCTGGGCGGCGATGGCCGCGCTGACCTTCACCAGCTACTACGTCGCCCGAACGGCCGCCGTGGTCGGCCCGGGCCTGAGCGGCGGGCCGCCTGAGCCGTCCGATGCCGGGCCTGGCTCGCGGACGCTGCGCGACTCGATCTCGGCCTACGTCGCGCTGACCAAGCCGCGGATCATCGAGCTGCTCCTCGTCACCACCGTCCCGACGATGGTCCTCGCGAGCCGCCAGGTGCCCGGGCTCGGCTTCGGCGAGTTCGGCTGGCTGGTCGCCTGGACGCTCGTCGCCGGGTCCCTCGCCGCCGGCAGCGCGAACGCCATCAACTGCTACCTGGACCGCGACATCGACCTGCTGATGACCCGGACCCGCCGCCGCCCGCTGCCGGCCGACCGCGTCGAGCCCGAGAACGCGCTCGTCTTCGGCCTGCTGCTCGGCGCGATCTCGCTGGTGGTCATGGCCTGGTTCGTCAACCTGGTCGCGGCGTTCCTGACGCTGCTGGCGATCGCCTTCTACGTGCTCGTCTACACGATCCTGCTCAAGCGGACCACGCCGCAGAACATCGTCATCGGGGGCGCCGCCGGCGCCCTGCCGCCGGTCATCGGCTGGGCGGCGATCACGGGGAACGTGGGCGTCCCCGCCCTGCTGCTCTTCGCGCTCGTCTTCTACTGGACCCCGCCGCACTTCTGGGCGCTCTCGCTCCGGATCCGGCGCGACTACGAGGCCGCGCGCATCCCGATGCTGCCGGTGGTCCGCGGCGTCCCCGAGACGACCCGCCAGATCGGGCTCTACTCGATCCTGCTCGTCGCGATCTCGCTCGTCTTCTTCGCGGTCGCCCGGATGGGCGCGATCTACCTCGGCACGGCGGTCGTCCTCGGCGCGGCCTTCCTCTGGCAGGCCTACCGGCTCTGGCGCGTCGGGACGTCCGAGGAGGGCTCGACGGCCGGCGCGATCGCCCTTTACCGCTACTCGATCACGTACCTGACGCTGCTCTTCGCCGCGGTCGCGATCGACTCGATCGTCGTCATCCCGCTCGGGTAAGGGAGGCCGGCGGGCGGGGCCAAGGGGCCCTCCGCCAGGCGGGCGAGTCTCGTTCGGGCGAATCCCGGGCCGATCGGCGAGGCGGGGACGATGCTCCGGTGGTGGGCCCGGGGAGATGACGGACCGTCATGACGCCGTGGTGTCGGGACCACACACTGGCATCGCGTCCGTGGCGTCGTCTGCCCTCCTCCGGGCCTGACGAGCCAAGGCGCGAAGGAGAAGGCCATGACCAACGATCGAGTCGACCGGACGGTCGTCACCCAGGGACCGACGGGTCAGGAGACGATGCGGACGGAAAGTCGGCACAGCACCAGGACGGGTCCCGGGTCCGCCGAGCTGATCCGGCGCATCGTCGTCCTCCTGTTCGGGCTGATCCAGATCGTCATCGCACTGCGCATCGTCCTGCTCGTGCTCAACGCCCGAGAGGCGAACGCCCTCGTGTCGGGCATCCTCAACGTCAGCCAGCTGTTCGTCGCGCCGTTCGATGGGATCCTCCGGACGGACAACCTCCATGCCTCGGGTTCGCTGCTCGATCTCACCGCCATCGTCGCCCTCGTCGGCTGGACGATCCTGGAGCTGATCGTCATCTGGGCCGTGGGGATCTTCCGGCGCGAGCGGCCCGACACGAGCGCCTGACCGCCGTCGCGGTCCCCAGGCGGGCAGGGCCTCGTCCGCAGCTCAGCGTCGGCCGGCGCGCGGCCGCGCGACACGAAAAGGAACGAGTTCGATGGGCTATCTCGCCTGGATCGTCGTCGGCGCCATCGCCGGCTTCCTGGCCAGCCAGGTCATGCGCGCCCGTGAGAGCCTGCTGATGATGGTCGTCCTCGGCATCGTCGGCGGCCTCGTGGGCGGGTTCGTCGCCACGACCGTGCTCAAGATCGGTACCGTCGACGGCATCAACCTCGAGAGCATCGTGATCGCCACGCTCGGCGCCATCGCGGTCGTCTTCGTCGTGCACCTCGCGACGGGGTCGCGGGGCCTCCTCGGTCGGAGGTGATCCCGGGCCCGCCTTGACGCCTCATGGGCCCGATCGATCCGGGCTCGTCGGTGGCTCCTGACGCTGCCTGACCAAGCGGCGCGGGAGCCACCAGTGTGATGCTCGACGGGCCGGCTCGATGACGGCGACCCCCTGGCCGACTATGGTCCTGGGGCGGCCGAGAACCTGCGGCACCTCGAGGGCTTCCCGGACGCTGGTGACCTGATCCTGCTCGGTGCGGTCGACCGCATCTCTGGGGAGGTCACCGGATTCGAGGAGCTCATCGGCTCGCATGGCGGCCTCGGCGGCTGGCAGAGCGGGCCGTTCATCCTGTGCCCGGCGACCCTGAGGCTGGCTGACCATCCGCCTCTGGGGGCGCCGGCCCTGTATCGCCAGCTGATCGAATGGCGGGCGCACCTACGGGGCGAAACTGGGGATCCACGCCCCACGCGCTGCCTCGACGGCTGATCTGGATGTCAGGGGTCATGCCCGTGCCACCGGGGCGGGCCCCTCGACACGACATTCGTGTCCTGTCGCCCCTGTCGAGAGATGACCGGAGCCATGCGCGCTTCCTATCGTGCTGGCTGCCGGCGGAGCCGGGCCGAGGCTCCTGGCCATCCGTGTCCAGCCGGCGTGGACCGTGGTCGGCGAGCGCGAGCAGAGTGAAGGAGCGCCGTGCCCGAGCAGAACGCATCGACCAGCGCCGGCGAGCCGCGGGTACACCCCGGGCGGCCCGTCGATCCCAAGGCGGCCGAGCTGCGGGCTGAGAAGAACCCGCTGAAGCGTCTCGGCAAGGTCCTCGGGCCGGGCCTCATCACCGGGGCATCAGACGATGACCCGTCGGGCATCGGGACCTACGCGCAGGCCGGCGCGCAGCACGGCTTCGCGACGCTGTGGACCACGGTCGCGATGCTGCCGATGATGATCGCGGTCCAGTACATGTGCGCCAAGATCGGCCTGGTGACCGGACGGGGCCTGGCCGGAGTGCTCCGCGAGCACTACCCCCGCGCCCTCTATCCGGCCGTGATCGCCCTCGTGGTGGCGAACACCCTGAACGCCGGTGCGGACATCAGCGCGATCGCGGCGGCCATCAATCTGCTCGTGCCGATCCGAGCGATCGTCTTCATCGTGCCGGTCAGCTTGGGGATCATCGCGCTCCAGGTCTTCGGTACGTATCGGCTCATCGAGACGGTCTTCAAATGGCTGGCGCTGGCCCTCCTCGCCTACGTCGGGGCGGCCCTGTTCGCGCGACCCGACCTGCTGAAGGTCCTTGCCGGAACGCTGGTCCCGACGATCCGGCTCGATCCCGCGTACATCGGCATCCTCGTCGCGCTCCTCGGCACGACCATCTCGCCGTACCTCTTCTTCTGGCAGGCCAGCCAGTCAGTGGAGGAGCAGATCAGCATCGGGCGGCGCCACCTCTGGCAACGCCAGGGGGCGACGCGGTTCGAGCTCAAGTACGCCCTCTGGGACACGGTCGCTGGGATGGTCTTCTCGGAGGTCGTGGCCTACTTCATCATCCTCGCCACCGGCGCCACCTTGTTCGTGGCGGGCAAGACGGACATCGCCTCGGCCACCGATGCCGCCCAGGCCTTGCGTCCGCTGGCCGGCGACGCGGCCGCGCTCCTGCTCGCGGTCGGGCTCATCGGCTCCGGGGTGCTGGCCGTGCCCGTCCTCACGGGTGCGGCGGCCTATGGCGTGTCCGAGGCGTTCGGTTGGCGATCGGGGCTCGATCACAAGCTCACCCGGGCGCCGCAGTTCTACGCCGTCATCATCGCGGCGACGCTCGTCGGGATGGCCATCGACTTCCTCGGGATCAACCCGATCACGGCCCTCGTCCTGAGCGCGGTGCTCAACGGCCTCGTCGCCGCGCCACTCCTCGTCCTCGTCATGCTCGTCTCGAACGATCGCGCGGCGATGGGGGATCGGGTCAACGGGCGTTTGCTCAACGTCCTCGGGTGGGTGACCACGATCGTCATGGGCGTGGCGGCCATCGGCCTCATCGTCACGACGATCCTCGGGTAGAGACTCGTCGAGCCCACCCCGCCGTCGAGCCATGGCCCTCAGGATGGGGTCGCCGATGGTGAGCCAGGCGCGGCTCGAGAAGTGGGACGTCCCGACCGCGTCCTTCTCGCTGCCCGACGAGGTGCCCCCAGGGTACGCGCGGCCCGCGAGTGGTGCATCAGATGATGACGCGGCGACCTCCATCCGCTGTGCCGCCGGAACGGCAACCGTCGGATCGTGCCATCGATCTCCGCGCGAGAGGATCCCGGCCGCTTCCTCCGCGCCCCAGGTGCCCGGCTCGTCGTCGTGAAGCGTCGTCCGGTCGCCGGGGAGACCGCCGACGGCCGAGGCTGCCAGCTGACGTTGCCGCGCGGTCGTCTCGTCGACCATGAGAGAATCCGGACCGAGTCTGGCGCAACGAGGATGAGGCGTGACTGTCGGCCAAGCGAACGCATCAGGGATCGAGGCACACCGCGCATTGGTGCTCCACGATCGCCAGCTGGTCGTGGACCTCATCGAGCTGACGCTGAATCACGGCCTCTTCGTCGTTCGGGCCGCGCGCAACATGGCCGAGGCGGAGGCGATCCTGGCCGAGTGGCCCCCGCATATGACCGTGGTCGACATGGACCACGGTGACAGCACCGCGCTGCTGCAGCGGCTCGGCGCCTCGAACACCCTCCGGCGGAGTGTGACGCCGGTCCTGGGTCTCACCCGACGCGGCGACCTGAAGACGAAGCTCAAGGCGTTCGATCTCGGGGTCGACGACGTCCTGACGATGCCCTTCTCGCCCGAGGAGCTGCTCGCTCGGTCCATCGTCATCACCCGTCGGGCGACGGGAGCCGATCGGCCCATCATCCCCACGATCAGGCTCGGCGAGATGGAGATCGACATCTTCAATCGCCAGGTGCGCGCCGGTCACTCGGTCGTCCACCTGAGCGGCATCGAGCAGAGCCTGTTGTACCTCCTCGCCAGTCGTAGCGGACGCGTCCTCACACGGGACGAGATCCTCGACGCCATCTGGGGCACCGACTTCGTGGCCGAGAGCAACATCGTCGATCGCCACGTCCGGAGCCTGCGCATCAAGCTCCAGAACGATTATCGGCATCCGCGCTTCATCGCCACGGTCCCCGGACAGGGCTATCGGTTCATCCCCACGTTCTCGAATAGGGGATGGGACGCCGGGCGGGACCCGGACGAACCCCCGCCCGGCTGAGCGTCGCCCGATCATCGCCGGTCGCGAACGAGCTCGTGGGCGGCCGCGCCTGACGGCGTCCCGACCAGATCGACCACGGGACGGATGCTTCATCCGGGGGACGATCGGCGAGGCGGCGGGTCGCTTCCGGCGGTGGCCCCGGGCAGATTACGGACCGTCATGACGCGGTGGTGTCGGGACGACAGGCTGGCGAAGGGGTTGCGCGTCGCCCGTCTCCGCATCGGTCGCACGATCCTCCTGCGAGGGGGCTCGTCCTGGGGGACGGGCCCCCTCGCGGTGGTGCCCGACCAGGTCGCGCTCCGATCCAGGGGATGACCGCGAAGTCGATCGCACCCAAGCCGGCCCGCTCGCCTCTGGCCGCCCCTGCGACGGGTGGCGGCTCGGGGACATGACGGGCCGTCATGACGATGCGGTGTCAGGGCGACACACTCGGAACACGCCCAAGACGTCACCGCGAGGGACCACGCGCATGCGCGCGATCCGAACTCCTAGGACATCCGTTCGGTATCACCCACGGGTCCTGGCCCGAGATCCCCAGCGAGAGCGCCCGATCTCCAGCGGCCATCCGATCCGTGGAGGGCGTCTTCGGCACATGGGTCCGGAACTCAGGCTGATCGCGTCGACGGCGCTACGCAGCCTCGTCTTCATCGGGATCGCGATGCTCCTGATCTTCGTCCTCCTCCCGGCGGCGCTCGGCGCCGTGGGGACGGAGGCGGCGAGAGCCGCCTGAGCTCGGATCCGACCGTCCCGTGCCTGGGGGTCCGGGGACGGTCGGCGACGACCGGCCGCGATGGCCGTACGTCCCGCCAGACCCGACTCCGACGACACGCCGACGGGCCTGCTGGAGCGGGCCGACCGGCCGGACCCCGTCGCAGCCGTGGATCGCGCCGGCGGCTCGATGGACCGGTCGCCCGCACATATCGCCGAGGCGAGCCGCATGACGGACCGTCATGACGTGGTGGTGCCGCGATGGAACACTGGCATCTGCCTTCGGTGCGCCTGCGCCCGACGGTCGCGGCGGGCGATCCGCACCCGCTGAACCACCTCCACCCTCCGATCATGGGTTTGTGAGCCGACGCTGGAGCCCGCCGAAACGCTGAGGGCGTCCGGCTGGCACACTCCGCGTATGGACCTCCACTTCCTCGGCGGCGCGACCACCGTCACCGGCTCGCAGTACCTGCTCGAGACCGAGCGGGCGCG
>JAPVSP010000044.1:0-6394 GCA_047519685.1 Chloroflexota bacterium | reverse complement strand
GGGTGCTTCTGCATGACCCGCACCTTCCAGTGGCCGTAGTCGAAGTACTGTCGCGCGAGCCCCCTGAGGGTGGCGCGGTTGTGGTAGCGGCTCCTGATCGCCGGATCGCAGACGATCCGCCCGCCCCGGTCCAGGAGGCGATAGCTGAGCTCGTCGTCCTGGTCGCGCACCATCTCCTCGTCGAAGCGGAGCGAGCGATAGACGTCGGCGGGGCACAGGCCCATGAACACGGTGTCGACCTCCTCCTCGACCTCCGTGTAGTGGAAGCGGGCGCCGCCCACCCCGAAGGGCGAGCTCGTCGCGAGCGCGACCGCCTGCCCGACCGTCCCCTCGGCATCGGCTCGGGCCGGGCCACCGACCATGTCGGCGCCGGTGCGCCGGAGCGTCCCGATGGCCGTCGCCACGTAGTCGGGGGCGAGCTCCGCGTGGGCGCTCACGATCCCGATGATGTCGCCGGTCGCGCGCTCGATCCCCAGGTTCCAGGCGGCGGCCTGGATCCGCCGGGGATTCTCCAGGAGGGCGATCGACGGCTCTCGCGCCGCCAGCTCGGCCACGATCCGCCACGACTCGTCGCTGGACCCCCCGTCGTAGACGAGCGTCTCGATCCGGTCGCCGGGACAGGTCTGGGCCAGGATCGACCGGAGGCAGGCACCGATGAAGCGCGCCTCGTTGCGCATCGGGACGATGAGGGTGACCTTCGGGTCCTCCGGGATCACGGCGTTGACGGCGACCACCTGTGGCTCGTGCCGACGGCCGGGGCACCTCGGCGCCGGTCGGGTCGAGGCGGAGCCCGGCCCTGTCCGGCGGCCCAGTGTAGCGAGACCCCCGACCCGGCCGTGCGACGCCCGGCGAGGGTGGAGCCGCCCCGGGCTATGATGTCGACCCGGTGAGCCGGCCCGATCCGTCCTGGGTCACGGGCGCCACCCGTCGACCCGCAGGAGCGATGAGCGACTCGAACCCACTGACCGCGCGCCCGATCTCCGCGCCGCTCCGGGATCCGGAGTTCCTCGTCCTCGCGTTCATCGTGCTGACCATCCCCCTCGAGGTCAGCAAGCAGCTGTTCCCGGTCCAGTGGCTCGAGCTCGCCCGGCTCGGGATGATCGTCGGCCTGGCCTTCCTCGCTCGGCGCGCCGCCGCGCGGCGGCTCCTGCCGGTCGCGGCGGGGCTCGCCCTGGCCGTCGCCATCGTCATCGCCGTCGACGTCGGCAGTACGCTCTGGACGCGCTGGCCGAACGGGGTCAAGAGCACCGCGGCACTCGTCGTCTATGCCTTCGTCGCGCTGTACGTCGGCCAGACCGTGCGAGATCGGGTCCGCTTGGGCTGGCTGGCCATCCTGCTCGTCGCGAGCGGAGCCTACGTCGCCCTGATCGTCGTCGCCCAGGCGGTCTTCGACTTCTACCTCTGGAACGGGACGCTGCTCAGCGTTCTCGGACGGCGCAATGCCACGTTCGCCGATCCGAACATCACGTCACGGTTCCTGACCCTCGCCCTGCTGGCGCTCCTCGGCCTGCTCGCCCTCGCCCGCCCCGGCGACCGCCGGGTCCGGCCGTTGCTGCTCGGCATCCCGTTCCTCTTCGGGATCGCCCAGGCACTGACGCAGTCGCGTGCCGGCTGGCTCGTGGCGGCGCTGACCTGCATCGCCTGGCTGCTCCTCGTCCGACCGCGCCTCGTGAGCGCCCTCGCGACGGCCTCGCTCGTCGCGGGCTTCGCCGTCGTCGTCGTCGTCAACCCGAGCGTGCTCGATCGCGCCGGCGACGTCGCCTTCGACATCGGCTCGACCGGGGGCGGCCACCTTCCGGGCGACACCGTGCCCGTCCGGCCGCTGCCGATCGACCCGATCCTGGACCGCGTGGCGCTCGACGACATCCGGCGGTACCTCGATCGCGCCGGCGTCGCGATGTTCCTCGACCACCCGCTCGTCGGCGTCGGCAAGGGCGGCTTCCAGCCCGAGCTGCTCGGTCCGTACTACGGGTACATCCCGGAGCGGCGGCAGGCCAACCCGGTCTCGCTCCCCCACACCGAGCTGGTGCGGATCGCCGCCGAGACGGGCATCCTCGGGCTCGCCGCGTTCAGCGCGCTCCTCGTGGCCGTCCTGATCGCCCTGGGACGAGCCGTCCGGCGGACGGCCGCCTGGGCCCGGACGGCGGCCGTCGCCCTCGGCCTGGGCCTGCTGGCGATCCTGATCTCGAGCCAGTTCGAGGGCCGGCTGTACGACGAGCCCTACCTGTGGCTGCTGCTCGGCCTCCTGGCCGGCCTCGTGGGTGCGTTGCCGCGCCGGGCGCCCGAGCGATGACCGCGCCGTGCCCGGCGCGGCCCGATCCCACGGCGAGGGCGGCGGCACCCCGGTCCGGCTCGCGACCGCTCGCGCCGCGAGCGCGCTAGGAGCCACCGTGCGGATCGCCCATCTCAACGACATCGCCCACGTGGCCTCGGTCCTCGCCGCCGGCCAGCGAGCGGCGGGCCACGACGCCGCCGTCTTCGACCCGGGCAAGCCCGGCGCCCGGCTCCCCTACCCCTGGAAGCTGATCTCGGCGCCCGCCCGCGTCGGACCGATCGCGACCGCGGCCTGGCGGATCCGCCGCGGTCGGTTCGACGTGGTCCACGTCCACTACGCCACCCATGCGCCGATCGGGCTGCTGTGCGGCGCCCCGACCGTGGTGCATTGCCACGGCAGCGACATCCGGGGCGTCCGACCGGCCAGCCTCGTCGGACGGTACCTGCGGGCGGCCCTCGATCGGGCGGGGGCGGTCCTGTACGCCACGCCCGACCTGGCCGACTGGGCTGCCGGCCTGCGGGCCGACGCCTCCTTCCTCCCGAACCCGATCGACACGCAGGCGTTCCGGCCGACCCTGGCGGCCGAGCGCGACGTCCTGCTCGGGGTCCGCCTGAGCCCGGTGAAGGGCGCCGACGTGGCGATCGAGGGCCTCCGGGAGCTCGTGCGACGCCGGCCCGGGACCACCGTGACGATCATCGGCGACGGACCCCTGCTGGAGAAGGCCCGTCTCGCGATCGGCGCCCGGGCGATCGTGGTGCCGCCGCTGCCGCATGGCCGGATGCCGGCCCTGCTCGCCCGGCATCGCGTCACGCTCGGCCAGTTCCGACTCGGGATCCTGAGCCAGTACGAGCTCGAGGCCATGGCCGTGGGGCTCCCGCTGGTCGCCGACTTCCGGTTCCCGGGGGTCTACGACGCTCCGCCGCCGGTCGTGGACGCCGCCTCGCCGGAGGCTGTGGCGCTGGCGCTGGCCCGGCTGCTCGACGACGAGCCGGAGCGACGCGCGGTCTCCGTCGAGGGCCGCGCCTGGGTGGCGGCGAACCACGGCGTCGACCGAGTGGTGGCCCGGCTCGCCGCGACCTATGCCGCGGCCGGCGCGGGGCCGAGATGACCCACGCCGCCGGGTGGACCAGATGAACCGACCGAGCATCGCCGTGGTGACGCCGTCGCTCGACCAGGCGGACTTCCTCGAGCGCACCATCCGGTCGGTGCTCGACCAGGGGTATCCGGGCCTCGAGTATCTCGTCCTCGACGGAGGGTCGAGCGATGGCAGCGTCGAGATCATCCGGCGCTACGCCGATCGGCTCGCCTACTGGGCGAGCGGACCGGATGGCGGCCAGGCCGCGGCCGTGAACGACGGCTGGCGGCGCTCGTCGGGCGACATCCTCGGCTGGATCAACTCCGACGACTGGTACCTGCCGGGGGCGCTGGCGACGGTCGCCACGGCCTTCGCGGAGCACCCCGAGGTCGACGTCGTCTACGGGCGCTGCCGGGTCGTCGGTCCGGACGGTGGCGAGCTCGGCGAGGTCGGCGAGCCGTTCGACCGTCGGACGATGCTCGTCGCCCGGGACCTCGTCCCCCAGCCGAGCGCGTTCATCCGCCGCGCGGCCGTCGAGCGGGTCGGGCCGCTCGACGAGCGGCTCCGCTACTCGCTCGACTACGACCTCTTCATCCGCCTGACCCTGGACCGGCCCCCGCTGTTCGTCCCGGACGTCCTCGCCGCCTTCACCGTCCATCCCACCGCCAAGACCACGCGCGACCGGGCGAGGGCCCGCCGCGAGACCTACGCGGTCCGCCTTCGCTACGTCCATGGCCCGGATCGGCTCCGCGTCCTGGCCGACGCCGCCAGCTCGCGCGTCCTCCACGCCCTGCCCGCCTCGGCCCGCGCGGTCCTCGACCGTGCCCGTGGGATCGCCTCGTCGCCGAGGAGCCGGCGACCCTGAGGTCGGCTCGAGCGCGAGGCCCGACCCGGGTGACGAGCTCGTCCTAGCCCGCGCGGCGCGCGCCACGGCCGGTCCGGCGGAGCGCCCGGGCCACCCGTCGAACCGCGGTCGGGATCGCGTAGCGCAGCAGCGCCCGCACGGCCCGGGCGACCGCCCGGCCATCGCGGCGGCCCACGGCACCCGGCAGCGCCCGCGCCGCCTCCCGGACCATCTGACCCTGGAAGCCGGCCGGGAGGCGGCGGCGGCCGTGGCGGCCAACCATCGACTCGATCTCGGCGAGCCTCGCGAACCCCCCGCTCGCGGTCTTCGTCTCGGCGTGGAGGCGGACCTGGGCGAGCGGCCGGCGGAGGTGGACGAACGGCCCGATCCGGGACATGCGGATCCACAGGTCGTAGTCGAGGCAGTAGTGGAGCGTCCGGTCGAGGCCCCCGACCGACTCGTACGCGCTGCGCCGGAAGAACGTGGCGGGCTGGACGATGAAGTCCGAGTCGCTCAGGAGGCGGTCGCGGTCGAACGGCTCGACGTGGCTGGGGATGTCCAGCCGGGCCCCGGCGGCATCGATGAACTCGACGTCGCCATACACCCCGACGGCGTCCGGGTGGGCGAGGAGCGTCGCGACGGCCGTCGAGACCGCCCCGGGCAGGTACGCGTCATCGGCATTCAGCCAGCCGAGGATCTCCCCGCCCGTGCGCCGGAAGCCCTTGGCGATGGCATCGCCCTGGCCCTCGTCCGGCTCGGAGACCCAGCGCAGCCGGTCGCCATAGCCGCGGAGGACGTCGAGGCTCGTGTCGCCGCTGCCGCCGTCCACGACGAGGTACTCGAGGTCCGGGTAGTCCTGGGCGAGCACGGATCCGATGGCGGCGCCCAGGTGGCGACCCTGGCCGAAGGAGGGCGTGACGATCGCGACCGTCGGGCGGTCGGGCGAGGCCGTCGTCATGCGCCGCCCGCGCCGAGGCTCGCCGCCACGAGCGTCCGGTCCTCCGCCGACAGCCCCCGGCCGGCGATCGCTCGGTAGTGGGCGCGGAAGACCCGTGCCGTCCGCCCCCAGTCGAGGCGGGCGGCCACCGCCCGACCACGACGCCCGAGCGCCTCGCACAGCTCGTCGTCCACCCACAGCCTTGCCATCGCCTCCGCGATGGCCGCGGGATCGAGCGGATCGAAGACGAGCGCGGCGTCCCCCACGAGCTCGGGCAGCGAGGTCACGTTCGAGCAGGCGACCGGGACCCCCAGCGCGAACGCCTCGACGACCGGCAGCCCCCAGCCCTCGAAGAGGCTCGGGAAGACGAGGCCGCGAGCCAGGCGATAGAGCGCCTGGACCTCGACCGGCTCGACGAACCCGACGAACCTGACCGACCCCGCGAGGCGGAGCCGACGCACGGCCTCGGCGATCCGGGCGTGGTGCTCGGTGCGGCCGCCGGAGAGGACGACCCGGACCTCCAGGCCGCGCTCGTCGCGCAGCGCGGCGACGGCCTCGAGCAGTCGAAGGTGGTTCTTGTGCGGCCACGTCTGGGCCGGGTAGTAGAGGAACCGGTCGGGCAGCGCATGGACCCGGCGCACGGCCTCGATCGCGGCGGCGTCGGGCACCGGATAGAAGCCGATCGGCGGCGGGACCGCGACGACGGCGACCTTGTCGACCGGGACCCCCAGGTGCCGGACCACGTCGCGCCTGGCCCAGTCGCTGGCGACCACCACGAGGGCCGCCTGCCGCGCGAAGGCCGGATAGGCCGTCTCCCGCCACCGCAGCGCCGCCGGCGTGAAGAACTCGGGCAGGTGGAGGTGCTGCAGGTCCCAGGGTTGGTAGATGGAGGGCACGCCGGTCAGGAACGCGCCCGAGTAGGTGAAGTGCATCACCTCGGCGCCGGCCGCCTCGACGACGCCGTCCGACCGGTGGAGCGCGATCGGCCCCGACGACGCGGCACGCTCCCGCATCCGGCGCACGACGCGGGCGAGGCCGGGCGTCCGGGTGGCGACCCGTCGGGCCGTCGCGGCGAGCGCCGAGCGCGGTCCAGGAACCTGCCCTGCCGCCTCGATGCGCAGGCCGTCGGGCACGTACGGGCCGAGCCAGTCGCCGCCGCCAGGCAGCTCCAGGAACCGGTACGACTCGTCGCCATCGGCCAGGCCGAGCAGGCCGGAGGCGAGGCCGATGACGTACTGCTGGACGCCACCCGCCTGGCCGGCG
>JAPVSP010000043.1:0-1724 GCA_047519685.1 Chloroflexota bacterium | reverse complement strand
GTTCCTGGTCGAATGGGACCAGCTCGCCGATGTCGTCCGCGAGGGACTCGGCCTCGGCTCCAGACGTGAGCGGCGGAGCGTGGAGGCGGCCGAGGCCGCATCCTGAGGCTGCCGTCCGGGACCTGTGGATCGCAGTCCGCGGCCCGAGGGATCTGCTCGGCCCGAGGGTCCTGCTCGGCCCGAGAGCCCTGCTCAGCGCGCTCGCCGCTGGTCCGGTGGTCCGGGTCCGACCCGGACGACCGGGTGGCTGGCCGAGTCGATCGAGGCCTGTAGGGTCGGGGCGATGCGATCCCCGACTCCTCATCCGCGCGTCCGCGTCCCGCGCATCCTCCGGTTCGGGGGCTCCGCCGTCGCCGCCCCGTCGGCCGCCGTCCCCGCGGCCCGCGTCGACGCGGGCTATGCCCTGAGCCGCGCCGAGGCGGAGCGACTCGCCCGGCACCTTGGCGGACGATCGCACGTCCACGAGACGGGACCGGCGACCCCGGCGCGCCTGCGCGGGGCCGTCGAGCGAGCGCTCGGTCCGGCACTCGACGGCGGATCGGTGGAGGTCGTCCGACTGCCGGGGGCACTCCACTCGCCCGAGTCCTGGCACGTCCGGCTCGTCGGGGTGCCCGTCGCGCTCCGGGATCATCTCGAGGCGGCTGTCCGCGCCAGCCGTGGCGCGGGCACCGCCGACGCTCGGTGACCGACGCATGAGCCTCATGTCCTCCGCCCAGGGCGCGGCCGCACCCGCCGCCACGGTGTGCCTCCAGTGCGGGATCCCCGCCCGCCGTCCCGGGGCGACGATCTGCGGACGCTGCGGTCTGCCATACGGCGCCCCGCCGAGGTCGGAGGGCGCGCTCGCGAGCTGTCCCGTCTGCTACCGGACCACGGACGACGATGGGCGGCTGCCGTCGCGTGCGCGACCCGGACAGCGGCTCGACCTGGTCGCCCACATTGCCGAGCACGACCGATTCCCGGTGGGCGACGACGACTGGCTGGAGTCGCTGCGCCGCGGCGACCGTGTCCGCGTGGGTCGCTGGGAGGCGCCCTTCGATCTCGTGCGCCGCTACCTCGTGACGGGGATCGTGGACGGCGGCCGGCCCCGCGCGTTCCAGCACAGCGCCGTCGTCACCGCCATGGCCCAGATCGCGAGATGGGGTGGCGACGTCCCGGCGATCGGCGATCAGCTGGAATGGCGCGAGGCCCGGGCCGCCGTGGCCGCGATGATGGAGCGCTACCACCGGGGGCGCAGCTAGCCTGCCGTCCGGCCCCCGCCGAGCGGACCGCCCGGGCCCACCACCGGACCTCCGGCACTCCCCTCGCCCGATCCGCCCACCTATGCTCCCGGGCGTCCGGCGTCACGCCACGCGTCCCGAGAGAGGTCTCCGATGCAGCGCAACGAGTGGGTGGGGGGCGCGGTCCTGATCGTCATCGGGATCGCCCTGCTCATCGGGCAGTACGTCGGCGATGCCGGCCGATTCATCCTTCTCGGGATCGGCCTGGTCCTGCTGGTCCTGTTCCTCGTGAGCCGCAACCCTGGGGCGCTCATCGGGGGCGGCATCGTGACCGGACTCGGGGCCGGCGTCCTGGCCGCGTCCTCGCTCGAAGACGACCCCGCCGGCGCCGCGGTCCTCTTCGGGCTCGGCGGCGGGTTCGTCCTGGTCTGGCTCGTCGGGTCCTTCTACCGACTCGAGGAGTCGTAGGTCTGGGCGCTCATCCCCGGCACGATCCTCATCCTGATC
>JAPVSP010000042.1:0-21768 GCA_047519685.1 Chloroflexota bacterium | reverse complement strand
GGCGAAGCCGCGGAGCCGCCGGCGGGGCGATGGTCGGCTTCGTGTGTCGACCCTGCATGGGACACCTCCGTGCCAGCCACTGTCGTCCCGCGGCCGGGATGGGGCGCCTGCCGTCCGTCCCGAAGCCGCGGTCCGCGCGTCACAGCCGTCGACCTCGGTCCGGGCCGCCTCCGCTCAGGCGCGCCGCGCCCCCATGAGGTCGCCGCCGATGAGCGCATCGAGCAGCGCCAGCTCCGTGTGCAGCCGGTTCTCCGCCTGGTCCCATACCCGCGACGCGGGGCCGTCGATGACCTCGTCGGTCACCTCCTCGCCCCGATGCGCCGGGAGGCAGTGGAGGAAGACGGCATCGCGCGCGGCCCGGGCCATGAGCGCTGCGTCGACCGTGAAGCCGCGGAACGCCGCCCGCCGAGCCGTTCGCTCGGCGTCCTGGCCCATCGACGTCCAGACGTCCGCGTAGACGGCGTCGGCCTCGGCCACGGCCGCTTGAGGGTCGTGCAGCAGCTCCACGTGGCCGCCGGTCTTGCGGGCCAGCACGAGCGCCCCCGCGACGATGTCACCGTTCGGCTCATAGCCAGGCGGGGTCGCGACCCGCAGGGTGAATCCGCAGAGCGCCGCTGCCTGGGCGAGCGAGTGGCAGACGTTGTTGCCGTCGCCGACGTAGGCGACCGTCCGGCCGCTGACGTCGCCCCAGGCTTCCTCGAGCGTCATCACGTCGGCCAGCGCCTGGCAGGGGTGGTGGTCGTCCGTCAGCGCGTTGATCACCGGGATCGACGCGTTCGCCGCGAGCTCCTCGAGCCGCGCGTGCTCGAACGTCCGGACGGTGAGGGCCGTGAGGTAGCGCGACAGGACGCGGGCGGTGTCGCCGATCGTCTCGCCGCGGCCGAGCTGGAGCTCGTCGGGCCGGAGCGCGATCGGCAGCATCCCGAGCCCCCAGATCGCCGCCTCGAAGCTGACCCTCGTGCGGGTCGAGGGCTTGTCGAAGATCATCCCCACCCGCCCGCCGGCGAGGCGCCCGCGGAAGGCCGACGGATCCCGCTTCGCTCGGTGCGCGACGTCGAGGACGGCGCGCATCCCAGTCGGGCCGAGCGTGTCGAGCGTCAGGAAATGGCGCGGCCCGTCCGGGCGAGGAGCCTCGGGCGCGGGCGTGCCTGGAGCGATCGTCATGGGTGGCCTCCGGCTCGGGCGGGACGCGACCGGCAGCCCGGTCCGCGTCGTTCGGTAGCGGTCAGTCGACGGGGGCGGCGGGACGGGCGGCCCGGATGATCGGCTCGAGGAGCCCCTCGAGCGAGGGCCCGCCGATCTCCTCGAGCTCGTACCTGACCCTGACGACCGGAAGGGTAGGTCGCAGGACCCGGGTGATGTCGATCGGGGTCGCGGACAGGATGAGATCGGCCGGGGTTGCGTTGAGGGTCGCCTCCAGATCGGCGATCTGGCCATCCCCGTAGCCCATCGCGGGGATCAGCCACTCGAGGGCCGGGTACCGGTCGAGCGTCGCCGCGATGCTGCCGACGGCGTGAGGCCGCGGGTCCACGACCTGGGCCCCGAACCGGCGCGCGGCGACGATGCCTGCCCCGTAGGTCATGCCACCATGGGTGAGGGTCGGTCCATCCTCGATCACGACGACCTTCCGGCCGGCGATCTCGCCGCCCTCCAGGATCAGGGCCGAGCGCCCGTCGACGATCGACGCGCCCGGGGCGAGTGCCTCGATGCTGGCACGGACCGTCGCCAGGCCGCCGGGCGTCGCCGAGTCGATCTTGTTGATGACCACGACGTCAGCCATCCGGAGGTTCGTCTCGCCGGGATGGAAGCGTCGCTCGTCACCGGGCCGGAGCGGGTCCACGACGACGATGTGCAGGTCGGGCCGGTAGAAGGGCAGGTCGTTGTTGCCGCCGTCCCAGAGGATCACGTCCGCCTCGGCCTCGGCCGCCGCCAGGATCGCCGCGTAGTCGACGCCGGCGAAGACGAGCCGGCCATGATCCAGGTGCGGCTCGTACTCCTCGCGCTCCTCGATCGTGGTGCGGTACCGATCGAGGTCGCCATATGACGCGAAGCGCTGGAGACGCTGGGCGGCCAGGTCGCCATAGGGCATCGGGTGACGGACGACCGCGACGCGGAGCTCGGCGGCCTCGAGGATCGCCGCCACGCGCCGGCTCGTCTGGCTCTTGCCGCTGCCGGTCCGTGCGGCGCACACGGCGACGACGGGCCGTCGGGACCGGAGCATGGTCCGGCGGGGGGCGTGGAGGACGAACTCGGCTCCGCTCGCGAGCGCGCGGCTGCCCGCGTGCATGACGTGCTCATGGCTGACGTCGCTGTAGCAGAACGCGACTCGATCGGCCGCGAGCTCGCGAACGACGCGCTCCAGCTCCTCCTCCGGGAGGATGGGGATGCCGTTCGGGTAGAAGCGTCCGGCCAGCTCGGGCGGGTAGCGGCGGTCGGCGATGCCCGGGATCTGGGTCGCCGTGAAGGCCACGACCTCGACCTCCGGATCGTCCCGGTAGAGGACGTTGAAGTCGTGGAAATCGCGGCCGGCCGCGCCCATGATCACGACCCGCTGCCTCGTCACCTGGCGCCGCCGGTCACGGCCGATCGGGTCGCGGTCCGGCCCGGTCGCGACTCGTGGCCGTCCCCGACCTCACGGAGCCGCTGGGCGAGCGCATCCCCCTCGACCTGCTTGAGCAGGATGCCGCCGATCCCGGCTTCCTCGGCCGCCCGCCGGGCATCCGTCGTCCAGTACGCAGCGAGGATCGCCACGTGAGCGCACGGAAGCAGCCCGTCCAGCGAGCGCAGGACGGCCTGCCAGCCGCCGTGGATCGCGGCGTCGATGAGCACCACGTCCGGGGTGATCTCTCGTGCGGCCACCGCCGCCATCCGCGCGGAGTTGGCCTCGCTGAGCAGGAACCCGTGACGCGTCAGGTGGGCGCGCAGGGCCTCGGCCGAGATGACGTCGTCCGAGACGAGCAGCAGCCGACGGCGGGGAGCATCCGGATCGGTCATGGGTCCAGCCTGCCCGCGCTCCGGTGGGGTCGGAAGGGACGTGCGACCCGAAGGCTGGGGCCGTCCGGCCCCCGGGGGAGGGGCGCCTCGGCGCGGCATATGCCGCCCGGGCCGGTCCCCCATCCGGTCGACTCGGATGCCGCCCCGGCCTGTATCGGCGGCAACGTGCGGTCCCGGGCATTTCGGGCCATTCGGCCCTCCGCGGCCCACGGTCCGAATCGCCACCATGCATGGCGAGGTGGGCGCCGGAGGGGACGCCCGGCGTCCACCCCGAACCCTCGTCGCCCGCGACGGGGGTCTTCCGATTCTCGGGCCCACCGACCTGGTGCGGCGTGGCCGAGGACCCCAGCCGGCCGGGGGCGGGAGCGGCCGTCGCGGACCTGGCCGAGCGCGCCGGGTCGAGCGCGCCTACAGGTAGTGCGTCTTGCGCGCCTGGGCGGTCAGCTCATCGCGGAAGTCCGGGTGAGCGATCGCGATCAGCTCCTTGGCTCGCTCGCGGACCGACTTGCCGAACAGCTGGGCGACGCCGAATTCGGTGACGATCGTCCGGGCGTGGGCGCGGGTCGTGACGACGCCGGCGCCCTCCTTGAGGAACGGGACGATCCGGCTGAAGCGGTCGCTGCCGGCGGTCGAGGGCAGCGCGATGATCGCCTGCCCCTCCGGCGCGAGCGACGCCCCCCGGATGAAGTCCATCTGTCCGCCGACGCCGCTGTACATCTTCCAGCCGATCGAGTCGGCGACGACCTGGCCGGTGAGGTCTACCTCGATCGCCGAGTTGATCGCCGCCATCCGGGAGAAGGATCGGATGACATGGGTGTCGTTCGTGAAGTCGACGGCTCGCATCTCGACCATCGGGTTGTCGTGTACGAAGTCGTACAGGCGCCGGGTCCCCATCATGAACGCCGCGACGATCTTCCCGCGATTGCGCTCCTTGCGCGTCCCGGTGATGACCCCGGCCTCGACGAGGTCGACGATGGCGTCGGTGAACATCTCGGTGTGGACACCCAGCTCGCGCTTGTCCGTGAGCGCCAGCGCGACCGCCGACGGGATCGCGCCGATGCCCATCTGGAGCGTCGCCCCGTCCGGGATGAGGTCCGCGACGTACTCGCCGATCCGACGCTCCACCTCGCTGATCTCGCCGATCGGATGCTCGTAGGGCAGCAGGTCCACTTCGACCGCGAGGTCGATCTGGCTGACGTGGACGAAGCTCTCGCCGAGGGTCCGCGGCATCGACGGGTTGAACTGGACGATGACCGTCCGCGCAGCCTCGATCGCCGCGTGCATCGCCTCGACGGAGGTCCCGAGCGAGCAGTAGCCGTGCGCGTCCGGCGGGGACACGTTGACGAAGACGGCGTCGAGCGGCAGCAGGCGCCGACGGAACAGGACCGGGACGTCCGACAGGAAGGTGGGGATGTACTCGGCGCGGCCCTCGTTGATGGCCGCCCGGGCGTTCGGGCCGATGAACAGCGCACGATGGCGGAAGTGCCCGGCCATCTCCGGCGCGAGGTGCGGGCCGGGGCCCTCCACGTGCAGGTGGATGACGTGGACGTCGCGCAGCTCGGGTGCCCGTGCGACGAGGGCGTCGAGGAGGACCGACGGGGTCGCGGCGGCACAGTGGACGTAGATGCTGTCGCCCGATCGGATCCCGGCGACGGCTTCCGCGGGGCTGACGATGCGCATGACGGCAGTCTAGGGGCGGGCGACCGCATGCCGACCGGGCCGAAGGGACCGCGAGGTGGGTCGGGTCGGCCCGCGGATGGCCCGCGAGGGTCGCTCGGGACCGCCCGGCGACGACCGGGCTATCCTCCCCCGCCGGAGCCGATGCGGTGCTTGGCGACGAACGCCGCCGCCTGCGCTCGACGCTCGAGGTTGAGCTTCGAGAGGATCGAGCTGACGTAGTTCTTGACTGTCTTGTCGGACAGGAAGACCTCGGCCGCGATCTCCTTGTTCGTCTTGCCCTCGGCCACCAGCAGCAGGATCTTCTGCTCCTGGGCCGTCAGCTGGGCGAGCTCGTCGGTATAGGCGCCCGTGGCGATCCGGCGGACACGCTCGAGCACCTTCTCGGTGACCGCCGGATCGAGCAGCGACTCGCCCCGCCCGACCGATTCGAGGGCCGCCACGAGGTCGCGCGCGCGGATCTGCTTCAGGAGGTACCCGCTCGCGCCGGCGACGATGGCCGACAGCACGGCCTCCTCGTCGGGGTAGGACGTGAGCATGACGACCCGCGTCACCGGCAGCTCGGCACGGATCTCGCGGCACGCCTCGATCCCCGACCCATCGGGCAGTCGGACGTCCATGATCACGATGTCGGGCTGGAAGCGGCGTGCCTGCTCGATCGATTCGGCGACGGTGCCCGCCTCGGCGACGACCTGGAACTCGGGTCGACGGTCGAGGAGCGCGACGAGCCCCTGGCGGACGACCTCGTGGTCGTCGACGACCAGGAGCCGGAGCGGACGGGCCGAAACGGCCTCGGTCACGGCTGTGTCTGGACCTCCGTCTTGGTGCGGGACGCGGCGTCGGCGCCGGGCCTCAACCGACCGTCGCCGGCGCGTCGCGCGGCGGCAGCCGGACGATGATACGCGTCCCGGCGCCGGGCCCGCTGTCGATCTCGATCGCGCCGCCCAGCGCGCGGGTGCGGCCGCGCATGTTGGCCAGCCCCTGGTGGCTCGGCCCGCGAACGGCGCTCGGATCGAAGCCGCGCCCGTTGTCGCTGATGGTCATCACGAGCCCCTCGTCGCTGCCGCCGACGGATACCTCCGCCCGGGTCGCCCGGGCATGCCGCGCGATGTTCGACAGGCATTCCCGGGCGATCTGGAGCAGCTGCGTCCGCTCCTCGGGCGAGAGATCGGTCGTGGCGCCGGGGGCGACCGCGAGATCGATGTCGATGAGCGTGTTGAGCCTGAACTCGTCGGCCAGGGCGTCGAGCGAGGCGGCCAGGTCGGCCTGCTCGAGGAGCTCCGGCCGAAGCCCGAAGATGAAGTTGCGGATGTCGCGGATCGCATAGTTGATCGACTCGATCGCCCGGTCGACCCGCACCGTGGCCTCCCGCGGGCTCTCGCCCATGAGGTCGGGGACGTCCTCCAGCGAGAGGCCGACCGCGTAGAGACTCTGGATGATCCCGTCGTGCAGGTCGCGGCCGATCCGCTCGCGCTCCTCGACGATGGCCAGCCGCTGGACCCGTTCGTGGAGCCGGGCATTCTCGATCGCGATGCCGGCGTGGACCGAGAACATCTCGACCAGCTCCTGGTCGGCCTCGGAGAACTGGACGTCGCCGCGCTTGTCGGTGAGATAGAGGTTCCCGACCGACTCGCCCTTCACGACGATCGGCACCCCGAGGAACGAGCGCATGGCCGGGTGGTGCGGCGGGAAGCCCGCACTGCGCGGGTCGCTCGCGATGTCGGCGATCCGGATCGAGCGTGCCTCACGGATGAGGACCCCGAGCAGGCCCTGCCCGCGAGGCGGCGCCCCGATCCGCTCGCGGTCCACGTGGCTCATGCCCGAGGTCAGGAAACGCTCGATGACCCCGCGCTCATCGACGATGGCCAGCGCGGCGTAGCGGGCCGACGCCAGCTCGCGGACCCGGTCGACGATCAGCTGGAGGACCCGGTCGAGGGTCAGGACCCCGGCGATGCCCCGGGTCGCCGCATCGAGGGCCGCGAGGCGCTCGACCGTCTGGCCGACCTCGGCGCGCGACCAGCCGGCGTCGAGCGCGAGCTCGACCGCGCGCGCCGCGGCGGCCGCCTCGGGCCCGGCGGCATCGAGCCAGAGGCTGCCGAGCCGGATGCCCGGCTCGACCGCATGCAGGTCGAACCGGACGAGACCGTCGTCCTCGTCCGTCGGGCGCCAGCCGGCCAGGGTGCCGTGGCCGGCCGAGATCCGGGGCAACGGCGGAGCGGCGACCTCGAGGTGCGCACCTCGCGCGCCGGCGGCCCGCAGGACGGTGACGAGCGCGGCTTCCAGACGCTCGCGGCGCGACTCGCTCGGCTCACGGAACCACTCGTCGAGGACCTGGAGGACGTCCAGGACCGGGAACGCCGGGCGACCCTCGTCGCCGCGCGGCGGATCGAGGCTGGCCCGATCCGGGCGCCCCGGCCGGACGCCGCCGGGCTGACGGGCGTCGGGATCGGACGCGGTCCTGTCCATGCTCCGAGGGTAGCATCGAATGGCGAGGTTCCACGACGCGCTGCAGGCCACCCGGACCCGCATGATGGGCCAGTGGTCACTATCGGCCCGCCGAGGGGTGCCGGAGCATCCCGCCCATGCATCGCGAGCAGCGCGGCCCGTCCACCGTCCCCACCGACCCGGAGGCGTGCACCGCGTCCGGCGAGCCCGACGACGCCGACGACGATCTTGCCGTGGCGACGGGGGCATCCGTCACCCGCCGACGCTTCCTCGCCGGTGCGGCCGTGGCCGGCGGCGGCATCGTCGCCGCGACCGTCGCGGCCTGCACGACCCCCACCGGGGCGGGCTGGACATTCGGTCCGACGCCGCCGCCCGCCGGGGCGAGCTCGCCGAGCCCGGCGAGCTCCTCGCCGGCTTCGCCGTCCGCGTCGCCGGCGGCCTCCGCATCCGCTGCCGCCTCGGCCGCGCCGTCGGCCGGTCCGAGCGTCGCGCTGCCCGCCGGCTGGACGCTGCACGACCTCAACGCGCAGATCAAGGTCCGGCGGTTCGTCGGGAATCTGGCCGACCCGATCGGGCTCGGCCCGTCCCTCGACGCTCCGCTGGGCCCGATCACGGACGACCCGGAGTACAAGAAGGTCCCCCAGGGCAACCAGCCACTCGCCCCGAGGATCGACGGCGACACGAAGGTCTTCGACCTCACCGTCGACGAGATCACCTGGCCGATCGACGCCCTGTTGCCCCCGCTCGCCGCGCTCGGCTTCAACAAGATGTGGCCCGGGCCGCTCCTCAGGGTGACCGAGGGAGACAAGGTCCGTGTCAACGTCACGAACAACCTCAAGGAGACGACGTCGGTCCACTTCCACGGGATCGACTTCGCCGACTTCCGGATGGATGGCGTGCCGTTCGTGTCGCAACTGCCGATCGTGCCGGGCGCGACCTTCGCCTACGAGTTCGTCGCCACGCCGAGCGGCTCGCAGATGTACCACTCCCACCACAACGCCACCGACCAGGTGGGCCGCGGGCTGCTCGGCGCGTTCATCGTGGAGCCGAAGGACCCGAACGAGCGGTACGACCGGAAGTTCGGCGTCACCCAGGAGGTCATCTGGATCCACAACGACGTCCTGGGCGGGTTCACCATCAACGGTCACGGCTTCCCGGCCACGACCCCGATCGTCGCCAAGAAGGGCGACCGGGTCCTCATCCGGTTCATGAACGAGGGCACGATGACGCATCCGTGGCACAGCCACGGCTTCCGTCAGCGCGTCGTCGCTCGCGACGGGGCGCGGCTCGGGGGCGCCGAGTTCCTCGCCGACACGCTGGGTGTCAACCCCGGCGAGCGCTGGGACACGATCATCGACTGCGACCGGACCGGCGTGTTCGCCTTCCACTGCCACATCCTGCCCCACGTCGAGGGCCCGGACGGGATGTTCGGCATGGTGACGGCGCTGGTCGTCCTTCCCGCCTAGCGGACGCGGAGCGAAGCGAAAGGTGGACGTCCCCATGACCCTCCCGAGCGGGCAGTCGCGGCCGGCCGCCGCGAGCAGGGTCGGCAAGCTCCTGCTCGCGACGGACCTCTCGCCGGCGTCGGCGGCCGCCACCGACGAGGCATTCGAGCTGGCCGGGCGGCTCGGCGTGCCGCTCCTCGTCGTCAGCGTCATCGACCCCGGTCAGCTTCGCCTGCCCGGGGGCCGGTTCGGCCTCCGGGTGGACCAGGTCCGGGCCCAGCGCGAGATCATCGCGCAGGACCTCGTCGAACGTGGGCGTCGGATGGGCATCGGCGTGTCGTTCCTCATCTGGGAGGGCGATCCGGGCGAGTCGATCATCGAGGCGGCGCGTGCCGAGCGGGCCGACCTGATCGTGGTCGGCAGCCACGGCCGCGGGGCCGTCGGCCGCTTCCTCATCGGGAGCGTGTCGGACCATGTCGTCCGGAACGCGGCCTGCCCCGTCCTGGTGGTCCGCCAGAGCCTCGACGACAGCTCCGCACCCCCCGACGGGCCCGTCCCGCACTGAGGCTCGGAGCCCCGCGGGGGCGCCCGCCGTCGCCGCTGGCGGTTCACCGCCGTCAGCCGGTGTAGGCCCCCTCGGGGTCGAGCTCACGCCGGATGAGCCGCAGCTCCTCCGGAGTCGGAGCCGGGGTCGTGAGGAGGGGGTCGGCGATCGCCGGCTCCCAGGCCATCGTCGCCCGGACCTCCTCCAGCGTTGCGCCCGGATGGAGCGAGTCGAGGCGCATCTCGCCGCGCTCGTCGAAGTGGTAGATGCCGAGGTCCGTGACCACGACGGAGGGCCCGCGTCCGAGCCAGCCCTGCTCTCGCCGGATCCGCTCCGCCTGCTCGGCTCCGCCGAGGTTGCCGGGGCTCGTGCGGAAGTCGATCCGCTCGACGAAGCTGCGCGCGCTCTGGCGCATGATCACGAACACCTGGCGGGCGTTGATGGCGATCTCGCAGGCACCGCCGCTGCCCGGCAGACGGGTCCTCGGGTGCTCGTACTCGCCGATGACCGTCGTGTTGATGTTGCCGTACCGGTCGATCTGGGCCGCGCCCAGGAACCCGACGTCGACGAGCCCGCCCTGCAGGTAGAACGCGAACAGCTCGAACATGCTGGTGACCGCCGTCGCGCCGGTGACGATCGTCGGGTCACCGATGCTCAGGGGGAGCCGGGCCGGGCGGGCGCCGAAGACGCCGGCCTCGTAGACGAGCTCGAGCTCCGGGGCGATCGTCCGCTTCGCGAGATTGACCGCGATGTTCGGCAGGCCGACGCCCACGAAGCAGACGTGCTGGCCGGCCAGCTCGCGGGCCGCGGCCACGATCATCATCTCGGTCCGGCTGAAGCCGCCAGCCGGCAGCTCGGCGCTCACCGGTACGACCCGTAGTCGACGACGCCCGAGGGAGCCGGGCCCGGCCGCAGCTCGTCCAGTCGCTCGGCCCCCAGCTTCTCGACGTAGGCCGTCCGCCCGTCGAGCCCGTAGACCCAGTCGCGCAGCCAGGCGTCGGTCGTGGCGGCCTCGCGGCTGATCGGGTCCCACTCGCGGTAGAAGCGGTTGTCGCGGTCGTAGTAGCCCTGGACATATGAGGGATGCGCCCCCCACGGCTCGACCACGACCGCGTCGACGATGAGGCCGGGGATGATCGTGCGGTTCGGGTCGGCCCGGACGACCTCCTCGGGCACCAGCTCCTCGACGACGACGATGACCCGCTCGGCGGCGAACGCCGCCTCCTTCTGGCAGCCGAGCAGCCCCCAGACCTGGGCGTCGCCGTTCTCGGTGGCGCGCTGGGCATGGACGATCGTGACGTCCGGCCGCAGCGGCGGGACGGCGTAGACCACCCCGTCGCCGTACGGGGACTCGATCGGCCGGATCCGCGGGTTGGCCTTCGGCAGGTCGGTCTCGAAGTAGCTCCGGAGCGGGAAGAACGGCAGGTTGGCCGCGCCCGCGGTGTAGCGGGCGACCATCCCGAAGTGGCTGTACTCCTCGAGCTCGAGCGTGTTCGCCGCGCCCTCGGTCACCCGGCGGATGGCATGGAGCCCGCCGACACCCGGGTTGCCCAGCCAGCTGAACACGAGCTTCCGGGCGACGCCGGCCGCCACCATCTGGTCGTAGATGACGTCGGGCGTCATCCGCGCGAGGACCAGGTCGTGCCGGCGCTGCCGGATGATCTCGTGGCCGGCCGCGAACGAGATGAGGTGAGTGAAGCCCTCGATCGCGACCGTGTCGCCGTCGCGCACGAGCTCGGCGACCGCCTGGCGCATCGACGCGACCTTCCCGCTCACGCGGGCGCTCTCTCGCGCATCCGCCTGCCTCCCTCGGGCCAGGGGCCTCAGATGGCCGACTCGACCTCTTCGTCGAGGAGCCCCTCCCGGGCCGCGGCGTGGACGGCCTCGATCGCGGCCGCCCGATGGACGGCGACCTCCTCGACCGCGTCGTTGAAGATCGCGACCGCCGTCGCGACCTCGGCCTCGGAGACGACGAGCGGCGGGCACATCCGGACGCAGTCGTCGCCGGCCTCGAGGACGAGGAGCCCCCGACGGAAGGCCGCCATCTGGACAGCCTCGGCGATCTCGCCGGCGGCGAACTGCACGCCGATCATCAGGCCCTTGCCGCGGACGTCGTGGACCATCCCCGGGTAGCGGTCGACGAGATCGCGCAGCCCCTCGATCGCCTCCTCGCCGCGGATCGCCGCGTTGGCGACCAGGCCCTCCTCGAGGAGTCGGACCGTCTCGAGCAGGGCGGCGAGGGCGACCGGGTTGCCGCCGTACGTGGAGCCGTGGGCGCCCGGTCCCCAGCTCATCAGGTCCGCCCGGGCGATCATCGCGGAGACCGGCATGCCCGAGGCGATCCCCTTCGCCGTCAGGAGGATGTCCGGCTCGACGTCCCAGTGCTGGACGGCCCACATCCGGCCGGTCCGACCGGCGCCGGTCTGGACCTCGTCGGCGACGAGCAGGATCCCGTGCTCGTCGCAGATCCGACGGAGGCGCGGCAGGAACTCGTCGTCGGGGACGACGTAGCCCCCCTCGCCCTGGATCGGCTCGACGAACACGGCCGCGAACTCGTCGGCCGGCATGAGCCGCTTGAAGACCCGTTGCTCGAGCTCGTCGAGACCGGCGCTCCCGAACGGGACATGGTAGACGCCGGGCAGGAGCGGACCGAATCCGTCGTGGTACTTCGCCCTCGATGCGGTCAGGCTGACGGCGCCGTAGGTGCGGCCATGGAACGCGCCGACGAAGGCGAGGATGTTCGCCCGTCGAGTTCGATGTCGGGCGAGCTTGATGGCCGCCTCGACGACCTCGGCACCCGAGTTGCCGAAGAAGACCCGGACCGGGGAGGACATCGGGGCGATCCGCGCGAGCTCCGCGGCTGCCTGGGCATAGATCGGCAGGTAGAAGTCGGAGGCGCTGAAGTGGATCAGCTCGGCCGCCTGGCGGGCGATCGCAGCGACGACCCGCGGGTGGGCGTGACCGGTCGAGCTGACCGCGATGCCGGCGGCGAAGTCGAGGAAGACGTTGCCGTCGATGTCCTCGACGGTCGCGCCCTGGCCCCGGACCGGGACGATCGGGTACGCGCGCGGCAGGCTCGGCGAGGTGAACCGGTGGTCGAACTCGACGTGCGCCCGGGCCTTCGGGCCGGGGACCTCGGTGACCAGGCGGGGGGCGGTGAGGGCCTGCTCGAGCGATTCCGTCGTCACGGTGCCTCCTCGACGCTATCGGGCGCCGCGGGCGGGAGCCGCGTGCCGAGGGTGTGCATAGAACCTATGCAGATTGGATACGGAGTATAGCCGACGGCGACCGGCCGCCGCGAGGGCCGGAACGCCCGGTTCGAGCGAGCCTCGTTGCGGCGACGGCCCGCCCGTCCGGGAGGGACGCCGGACTCCGGAGCCCGTCAGTCCACGATCGTCTGACTCTGCTCGCGCATGAACTGCTGGACGTAGTAGAAGCCGCCGCCGGCCTTTCCGGTGGCCGTGCTGCCCTTCCAGCCGCCGAAAGGCTGGATGCCCGGCCAAGCGCCGGTCGTCGCGCCGGCCCGCCGGTTGACGTAGATGACGCCGGCCTCGATCGTGTCGAGGAACCGCTGGACCTCGGCCTTGTCCTCGCTGTAGAAGCCGGCCGTCAGGCCGAGCACGTTGTCGTTGGCCAGCCGCAGCGCCTCGTCGACCGAGTCGACCGGGGCGACGACGACGAACGGCAGGAACAGCTCGTCCCGGAAGAGCCGGTGGCTGACGGGCAGGTCCAGGGCGATCGTCGGGGCGACGAAGAAGCCCGCATCGAGGCCGCCCTCGGTGACTCGCTCGCCACCGGTCAGCAGACGCCCGTCGCGGCGCGCCTCGGCGACGGCGGCCTCGTAGCGAGCGACGGCCCGGGCGTCGATCACCGGACCGAGCCAGTTCTCGCGCCGGACCGGATCGCCGATGGTGATCGCCTCCGTCTTCGCCAGGAGCCGCCGGAGGAACTCGTCGTAGACGGGGCGCTCGACGTAGACCCGGCTGTTCGCCGAGCACTTCTGGCCGGAGAACCCGAAGGCCGAGCGCATGACGCCCTCGGCCGCCTCGTCGAGGTCGGCCCTCGACGACACGATCGCCGGGTTCTTGCCGCCCATCTCGACGATGACCGGCTTGGGGAAGACCCTGGCGAAGCTCTTGTACAGCCCGAAGCCGACCTCGAACGAGCCCGTGAAGATGATCCCGTCGACCCCGGAGTTGCTCTGGAGCTCATCGCCGACCGTCTCGCCGGGGCCCATGACGAGGTTGAACACGCCCTTCGGGATCCCGGCGTCGACGAAGCATCGGGTGAGCAGCGAGCCGGACAGGGGCGCCTCCGACGACGGCTTGTAGACGACCGTGTTGCCGGCCGCGAGGGCGCCGCCCGCCGGGCCGCCCGACAGCGCGAACGGGAAGTTGAACGGGCTGATGACGCCCCACACGCCGTACGGCTTGAGCACCGAGCGGGTGTGGACGGTCTCGTCGCCGAGGTTGCCCATGACGTCATCGAAGCCGTGGTTCCGCTCGACCATCTCGCACGACCAGCGGATCAGGTCGGCCGTCTCCTCGACGTCGCCGAGCGCCTCGAGCCGGTTCTTGCCGACCTCCATCGCGAGCAGCGCACCGAACTCCATCTGGCGCTCGCTGATCAGGTCGGCGACGCGCCGGAGCAGGGCGATCCGCTCCTGCCACGGCCGGTAGCCCCAGGCGGGGAACGCCGCCCGCGCCGCGGCGACCGCGTCCTGGACGTCCCGCCGCGTCCCGCGGGCGAAGGTGCCCATCAGCGATCGGTCGATGGGCGTGCGCTTCTCGAACGTCCCGTCGCCGTCGCGCCACTCACCGTCGATGTGATTGCGGTGGTAGCCGCCCAGGATCGAGCGGACCTTCTCCACCCCGGCGTCGAACTGCGCGTGCAGCTCCTCGTTGTCGTTGCGCAGCGTCGCGTAGGTGATCTTGATCCGCGGACGCGCGTCGGTCGTCATCGAAGACTCCCCAGCTGTGCGGGTGAGGGCGGCGCGGGATGGGCGCCGCCACGGGGGACTGCGGCTAGTCTAGCGCGGCGACGACCTCGGCCAGGGAGGGCGCGATGGCATCGGGGCGCGTGCCACGTGACCCCCGCGCCGCCAGATCGACGTCGGCGGCGCCGTGCTTGCCGGTGAGGACGAGCACCCCGCGCAGCCCGAGCCGCTGCGCCGCGAGGACGTCGGCCCGGACGTCGTCGCCGACCATCGCGACCGCGGCCGCGGGCAGACGACGGGCGCCGAGGTCCGCGGCGATCGCCGCCCGAGCGACCCGGAAGACGGTCGGCGCGGGCTTGCCGAGCACGCGGGCACGGACCCCCGTCGCGGCCTCGAGGCCCTTGACCAGCGCGCCGGAGTCGAGCGTCGGCCCGCGCGGCGTGAGCCACCAGAGGTTGCGGTGCATCGCGAGCAGCTCGGCCCCACGTCGGATCAGGCCGAACGCCCGGTCCAGGTCGCGGAACGGCAGGTCGTCGCCCGCGTCCCCGACGACGACCGCCGCCGCCGGGACGCCGGCATCGACCTCGTCGCGCGACAGCAGGCGGATCCCCTCGAACTCGCGAAGGGCGTCCGGCTGGGCGATGACGAAGACGGCCGCCCCGGGGTGGCGGGCCCGGACGAACGACGCGGAGGCCGACGCGGCGGTGATGATCCGCCCGGCCGGGACGGGCATCGCCGCGGCCGCGAACCGGGCGGCGATCGAGTCGCGATGGCGCGACGAGAGGTTGGTCACGACCCGGAAGGGGATGCCCCGATCGACCAGCCGGCCCAGCGCGTCGGCCGCCCCGGGCAACGGCTCGCCCTTGAGGACGATGACCCCGTCGGCATCCAGGATGAGACCGCGAACGCCCGCCAGGCGCTGGCGCAGGATCGCCGGGGGGTCGACGGGGCTCGAGGGCATCGGCGGGGATGGTACCGTGGCCGCCGACCCCGCCCCTCGCCTCATCGCCAGGAGACCGGCCCATGGGACTGCTCGACGGCAAGAAGGCCCTGATCTTCGGTGTCGCGAACGACCACTCGATCGCCTGGGGGATCGCCCGGGCGCTCCATGCGCAGGGTGCCTCCGTCGGCTTCTCGTCGCTCCAGCCGCTCCTCGACCGGCGTGTCCGGCCGCTCGCCGCGCAGCTCGGCGCGACGTTCGTGGAGCCCTGCGACGTGCAGTCCGACGAGCAGATCCGGGCGGTCTTCGAGGCGTGGCGGGCGCGGGAGGGGCAGCTGGACATCCTCGTCCACGCGCTGGCCTTCGCCCGCCGCGAGGACCTCGACGGCAAGTTCGTCGATACGAGCCGCGACGGCTGGACCCTCGCGCTCGACGTGAGCGCGTACTCGCTCGTCGCGCTCGTCCGGGAGGCGCGCCCGGTCCTCCACCCGGGCTCCTCGATCATGACCCTCACCTACTACGGCGCCGAGAAGGTGGTCCAGCACTACAACCTGATGGGGGTCGCCAAGGCCGCCCTCGAGGCGTCGATGCGCTACCTGGCGGCCGACCTGGGCCCCGATGGCATCCGGGTCAACGCGATCAGCGCGGGACCGATCAGGACGCTCGCCGCCTCCGGGATCGCCGGCTTCCGGAAGATGTACGGCTCGTTCGCCGACGTCGCCCCGCTCCGCGCCAACATCACCATCGACGACGTCGGCGGGACGGCCGTGTACCTGGCCTCGGATCTCTCGCGCCAGGTGACCGGCGAGGTCATCTACGTCGATGGCGGCTTCAACATCCTCGGGGTGCCGACGATCGAGGCGTGAGCGGACCTCACTCGCCCGGGCGCTGACCGCTCTCGACCAGCCCCCGGCAGGCCGCGCACCGGCCGATGATCGCCAGATGCGAGACGTCGACCGCGAAGTCCCGGCTCTCGCGCAGCGAGCCGACGAGCGCGCCCGCCTCGGCCACGTCGATCTCCCAGGTCTGGCCGCAGGAGCGACAATGCAGGTGGCCGTGCTCCTCGGCTGGCAGGACGTGGAACTCCTCGCGTCCATCGACGCCGTGACTGTGGCTCAGGAGCCCCAGCTCCTCGAGGACGTCGAGCGTGCGGTAGACCGTGGACGGGATGGTCTCGGGATCGACCACCCGACAGCGCTCGATGAGCTCCGCCCCGGTCACGTGCCCATCGGCTCGAGAGAGCACCTCGATGAGCGCCCGGCGCTGCGGCGTCCAGCGCAGGCCCCGCTCGTGCAGCCGCTCCCGCGCCGTCGCCCAGTCGCCGCGACCGGTCGGAGCCACCTAGGCGCCTCCGAGGATCCGCTGGAGGTCGGGGAGGAGGCCCTCCGCCCCGAGCAGGAAGAGCGACCCGACGGCGATGCTGAACGTGCCGGCCACGACGCCGACCGCGACGTAGATCCGCTGTCGGTACTGGCTGGCGACGAAGCCCGTCGCCGAGATGACGACGACGATCGAGTTGGAGACGAGGAGCCCGACGATGAACGCGACCATCATCGGGAGCCCCAGCCCCTGACCCGCGGCACCACCGATCGCGGCGATCAGCAGGACCTGGGTACCGGTCTCCGCGCCGACACCGTGGATCATCCCGACGCCGTAGGCGGTGCCCGGGCCGTAGGCGCTCATCTCGACCGGGACGGCGTGCTCGTGGCCGTGCAGGCTGGCCTGGAGCCGCCGCCAGGCGTAGCGGACGGAATCGAAGACGAGCATCCAGCGGCTGCGCAGCCGGAACTCGCGCCCGTACCGCGCGTACTGATAGAGCGAGACGAAGACCCAGACGCCCAGGACGAGGAGGGTCACCCCGACGACCCGCGCCATCAGTGGATCGACCCACCCGGGCAGGACGGCACCGAAGAGGAGCGCGATCAGGCCGAGGGCCGCGACGACCGAGGCGTGCCCGAGGGCGTAGAGCGTGCCGAGCGCCATCGCGTGTCGCTGCTCCGACAGCAGGCGGCTGCGCGGCAGCCCGGCCGCGGCGTCGCCCGGGCTCGGGACCATCGCGAGCGTCGCGGCACCCGGGCCGGAATCGTGCGCCCGCAGCTCGGCGGGGCCGCCATGGCGGTGCTCATGGTCATGCAGGGGGGTCCGGTGCTGCGCCTCGTGCGTCGCGGTCCCGACGTCCGCGGCGGCGGTCGTCGACGTGATGTCCGTGATCGCGGCGATGTGGTCCCAGTCGAAGCCGTGCCGGAACCCGAGCGTCAGCGCGGTGACGAGGAGACCGACGCCGCCGGCACCGAGCGCGGCGAGGTCGGGCAGGACGAAGAGGTGGTCGAGAGAAGGCAATGCAGGGACTCGCTGATGCAATGAGTGGCGATAGCATCGCCGCGGACGGAGACGACGTCAACTGATACGTGCGAGCCTCCGTCTCGGATGACCCGGAGATGACCCGGGCGGCCGAGGACACGAGCCGCGGCGCCGTGCGAGTCGTCCGTCCCCCGGGGACGGGCTCGGGGCGTCAGTCGCCGCCCGTGATCTGGTAGACCTCGAGCCGGCGCACCGCGATCACGAAGGCGGCGACGAGGACGATGACCGCCGCGGGGAGCGCGGTCTCGATCGACAGCGGGGCCTGCGGCTTCACCGCCCCCGACGGATCGAGGGCCGCCGCGATCGACATCGTGTACTGGCGGATGCTCAGGACGCGGGTGCCCTCGAACAAGCCGGCCAGGAGTCCCTCCCATAGGACCGTGTAGACGAGCCCGACGATGAGGGCGCGCGAGGTGACGACGCTGAGCGCGATGAACACGACGACGTACAGCAGCGACGCCACCCCCACGGCGAGGCAGAGGGCGAGGGTGACCTCGAGGGTCCCGCGCTCGCCGCCGATCGCGAGCCCGGTCAGCAGCGTCGCGCCGACGCACAGGGTGGCGGCCGCCGGCGCGGCCGCGAGAACCTTGCCGGAGACGATCCGCCAGCGGGCGACCGGCTTGGTCAGCAGGTGGATCGCCGTCCCGTCCTCCAGCTCCGCCCCGAGGGCCGCCGTGCCGAAGACCAGCGCGACGAGCGGCAGGACCGTCCGAACGACGAGGAGCTCGACGGTCGCGACGGTCCGCTCGACGGGATCCCCGGGCAGGCCCCGCAGGCGGGCGAGCAGCCCGACCGCGACGGGGACCGCCGCCAGCAGCAGCATGAGGATGGCGCGGCGACGCGACACGAGGGCGCGCAGCGTGACGGTGCCGATCGTCGCGATCATCGGCCGACCAGGTAGCCGAAGACGCTCTCGAGGGACTCGTCGGTCGGACGGACCTCGAAGAGCGACACGCCGGCGGATCGGGCGACCCCCGGCAGCGCACGCGTGAACGCGGCGTAGTCGGAGGCGTGAGCCGTCACGCGACTATCGGCGAGCTCGACGCCGAAGGCCGCCCGGCCGGCGATGAGAGCCGCCGCCAGGGTGCGGTCGTCGGACGAGCGGATCGTGAACGCGTGCGGGCGATCGGTCATGAGCCGGCGGATCTCCCGGAAGTCGCCGGACGCGGCGAGCCGCCCGGCGTACACGACGAGGACGCGCTCGGCCAGCCGCTCCACCTCCTCGAGGATGTGCGAGGAGAAGAGGATCGTCCTGCCCTCGGCCGCCATCGAGCGAAGGAGCGCCATCATGTGCAGCCGCTGGCGGGGGTCCATCCCGTTGAACGGCTCATCGAGGAGCAGGACCGGCGGGTCGTGGACGAGTGCGGCCGCGAGCTTCGCGCGCTGCCGCATCCCCTTCGAGTACGTCCCGATCGCCCGGCCGGCGGCCGCCTCGAGATCGACGATGGCGATCGCCCGACGGGCGGCCGCCTCGGCGTCGGGCAGGCCGTGGAGCCGGGCGCTGTAGCGCGCGAAATCGAGCCCGGACAGGTAGCCCGGCACCGCCTCGCGCTCCGGCACGAGCCCGACCTTCCGGTACACGCCCGGGCTGCGCCAGGCGGGGCGGCCCAGGAGGGACACCTCGCCGGCCGACGGCCGGAGGAGGCCGGCGATCATCCCCAGGAGCGTGCTCTTGCCCGCCCCGTTGGGCCCGAGCAGGCCGGTGACCCCCGGCCCGACCCCGAACGTGACGTCGTTGACCGCCACGACGTTGCCGTACCAGTGCGACACGCGCTGGAGACGGATCGGCGCGTCCGCCGGCAGGTCGGCCGCGACGGCCGGCGGACCGGCCGCCGCGACGGCCCCCGACCGGCCCGGACCGCGCCAGCCCTCGATCGCACCGCGCGTCGGCCCGGGTCGCCCGGCGGTCACGGCTCGACCCGCCGGTATCGCCAGCCGAGGACGACGATCGCGACGGCGGACATCGCCAGCCCGGCGAGCGGGTAGGCCACCGGCGGGAGGCCGCTGTCGAGCGGGCCGGTCAGCGGCGTCCCGAAGAAGTAGGCGTTCGCGCCCTCGAGGATGTTCGGCGGGCTCAGCAGCGTCAGGGGGCCGGCGATGTCGGGGCCGGCGATCCGCAACGCGGCCTGGGTCACGACCGGCGGCACGGTGAGCGCCGCGATGATCGCTGCGGTCGCGAACGCGCGTCGCGGCGTGAAGGCGGCGATGGCCAGCGAGAGACCACCGAGCAGGAGCGCGGTCAGGATGGCCTGGGCGGCGACCGGCGGCAGGTCCGGCAGATCCTTCCCGAACGCCGCCGGGACGTCGGCGGCGACGAGCACCCGCCCGGCGAAGACCAGCGCCTGCGGCAGCACGATGAACAGGAGCATGGCGCTGCCGATGGCGCCCAGCTTGGCGAGCGCGTAGTCCTCGCGGCGGAGCGCGCGGGCGAAGTAGAGGGCCAGGACGCGGTAGCGCATGTCGCGGCCGACGAGCTCGGGGGCCTGCGCCGCCGCGAAGAGCGCGACCATCGGGCCGACGATCGGGTAGTAGGTCTCGTACCGGATGGGCGACGCGTTGCCGAGCCCTTGGTTCGCCCCGACCTGGTTCGCCAGCGCCGCGACCCCCAGCGCGACGACGGCGGGCAGGCTGGCGAGGACGAACAGGCCGATCGGGATGATCTTCGCCCGACCCGGCCGGCCGATCCCGAACGATTGCCGGAACGATTCGCGGAACAGCGACGCGACGGCGTGCCGCCGGCCGAGCCGCGGTCCGTCGTAGCCCCGATAGCCGAGGTCGTAGATGCTCCCGCCCGCGCTGCCGGTCTGGACGACCTGGCCGACGCCACCCTCGACCGCCGTTCGACCGAGGGGTCCGCTCATGACGCTCCTCCGGCCACCGGCTCGTCGCGGAACAGGTCCTCCAGCGTCCGGCGGACCGGCTCGATCCGGACCAGGCCGAGGCCGAGGTCGGCGGCCGCGTCGCGCACCAGGTCGTAGCCGGCGTCGTCGACCAGGGCCACGAAGATGTCGCGACCGTCGACGCGGTGCTCGAGGCCGGCCGCGCCGAGGCGCCCGGCGAGCGTCGCGGCATCGTCGTCGAGCTCCACCCGGATGACCCCGGTCCGCTCGGTGAAGCTGGCCAGCGGGGCGGCCCGCAGCAGCCGGCCGCCCTCGATGGCGACGAGGAAGTCGCAGACGAGCTCGATCTCGCCGAGCAGGTGCGAGGCGAGGAGGATCGCGATGCCGAACTCGGTGCCGGTCCGCCGGATCAGGTCGAGCATCTCGTCGCGGCCGGCCGGGTCGAGACCGTTCGTCGGCTCGTCGAGCAGGAGCAGGCGCGGGTCGTGGACGAGCGCCTGGGCGAGCATCACGCGCTGGCGCATCCCCGTCGAGTAGCCGCCGATCGGGCGATAGCGCTCCTCGTACAGGCCGACATGTCGCAGCACCTCCGCCGTCCGTTCCCGGGCCGCCGCGCGCGGCAGGCCCGAGAGCTCGGCCAGGTGGGCGACCAGCTCGGTCGCCGAGAGGTCGGGCGGGAGCGCGTCGTGCTCGGGCATGTAGCCCACGAGCGAGCGGACCGTCGTTCCCTCACGGGTGACGTCGCGGTCCATGACGAGAGCCCGTCCGGACGTCGGCGGCACGAGCCCCAGGAGGACCTTGATCAGGGTGCTCTTGCCGGCGCCGTTCGACCCCACGAGGCCGATGATGCCGGGCTCCAGCTCGAGGGTGAGGTCGTCGAGCGCCGTGACCGCCGGGTAGCGCTTGGTGAGCGCTTCGAGCGCAACGAGCGCCATGTCAGCCGGGCCGCCGGATGGCGCCGCCAGACCGCGACGCGGCGAAGGACGAGGGCATGCCCCGATGGTACCCGCGGCGTCGAGCGACCGACGGTCCGTTGCGGACGCGGTCAGCCGGTCGTCTGCAGCCCGGCAGCCACGCCGTTGATCGTCAGCTGGACGAGCCGCAGCAGGCGCTCCCGATCGGGGTCGTCGGGCGCCAGCCGGCGACGCCGGTCGAGCAGGCGGACCTGGAGCTCCGACAGCGGATCGACGTACGGGGAGCGGAGCGCGATCGAGCGCTGCAGCGCGGGCTGGGCATCGAGGAGGTGCGCTCGCCCGGTGATCCGCCCGACCCAGGCCCCCGACCGGTGGAACTCCGTTTCGATGCGCTCCCAGGCGGCGGCCGCCGCCGGGCGGTCGTCGAGCGCCGCGTAGCGCCGCGCGGCCGCCAGGTCGACCTTCGCCAGCGACAGCTCGGCGTTGTCCACGACGGCCTCGAAGAAGGGCCATGCGCGGTAGAGACGGGCGAGCCGTTCCTCCCCGGCGGGACCGTGGCGGCGAGCGTACGCCTCGAGCGCCGAGCCGAGCCCATACCAGCCCGGCAGCTCGATCCGGGCCTGCGACCAGGCGAAGACCCACGGGATGGCCCGGAGCGCGTCGATCGGCGCG
>JAPVSP010000041.1:0-2603 GCA_047519685.1 Chloroflexota bacterium | reverse complement strand
GAGCGTGTCCACGCGGCCCGGGTGGGTCGCCTCCCAGGCCTCGATCGCCGGCGCCTTGGCCAGCAGGTAGCCCATCTCGTCCGTCCCGGCGAGCAGCATCATCTTCGCGAACGGATCCACCTCGAAGTCGATCGTCGAGCCGTCCGGCAGCAGGACGCCCTGCTCGGCGAGGTCGATCGTCAGGCTCGCGTCGGGGTCGGCCTCCAGCAGGTCGAAGAGGCGTCGGTGGGTGGCCGGGTCGACGACGATCGGGAGCAGCCCGTTCTTCAGCGCGTTGTTGCGGAAGATGTCGGCGTAGCCGGTCGAGAGGATCGCCTGGATCCCCCAGGCGGCCAGCGCCCATGGCGCGTGCTCGCGCGACGATCCCGTCCCGAAGTTCGGGCCGGCGAGGAGGATCGCCCGCCCGGCCATCCCGGGCCGGTCGAGGACGAAGGGCGGATCCTTGAGCGACCCGTCCTCCTCGAACCGCCAGTCGCGGAACAGCGCGTCCGCGAGGCCGGCCTTGCCGGTGACCTTCAGGTATCGAGCCGGGACGATCTGGTCCGTGTCGACGTTCTCGGCGGCGAGCGGGACGACGCGGCTCGTGAAGGGCCGGTACGGCTCGCCCATCTCAGCGGCCCCCGATGCTCGCGGTCGCCTCGATCCCCGGCAGCGTCCGGGGATCGGTGACGACGCCGTGGATGGCCGATGCCGCGGCCGTGAGGGGGGACGCCAGGAAGGTCCGGCCGCCCTTGCCCTGGCGACCCTCGAAGTTGCGGTTCGAGGTGCTGATCGCGTACTGGCCGGGCGTCAGCTGGTCGCCGTTCATCGCGATGCACATGGAGCAGCCGGCCTCTCGCCAGTCGGCGCCGGCCGCCCGGAAGACCGCGTCGAGCCCCTCGCGCTCGGCCTGCTTCTTCACCTCGGTCGAGCCGGGGACGACCATCATCCGGACGCCCGGGGCCACGCGGCGGTCCTTGAGCACGGCGGCCGCGAGACGGAGGTCGCTGATGCGGCCGTTGGTGCACGAGCCCACGAACACGACGTCGACCTTCTGGCCGAGGATCGCCTGTCCGGGCCGGAGCTCCATGTACTCGAGGGCGCGCTCCAGGGCCCGGCGGGCGGCCGGGTCGGAGGCGTCCGCGGGGGCCGGCACGCGGGCGGTGATCGGGATGCCCATCCCCGGGTTGGTCCCGTAGGTGACCATCGGCTCGAGGGCCGAGGCGTCGATCGCGACCGAGCGGTCGAAATGGGCGCCGTCGTCCGTCGGCAGCGCCCGCCACCGCGCCAGCGCCTCGTCCCAGGCCGCGCCGGCCGGAGCGTGCGGCCGTCCCGCGAGGTACTCGAAGGTCGTGTCGTCGGGTGCGATGAGCCCCGCCCGGGCGCCGCCCTCGATGCTCATGTTGCAGATCGTCATCCGCTGCTCCATGGTCAGGGCGCGGATGGCCTCGCCACGGTACTCGAAGACGTGGCCGGTCCCCCCGCCGACGCCGATCCGGGCGATGAGCGCGAGGATGACGTCCTTCGACGAGACGCCGGGGGCGAGGCGCCCGTCCACGCGGACCTCGTAGGTCCAGGGTCGACGCTGGAGCAGGCACTGGGTCGCGAGGACCATCTCGACCTCGCTCGTGCCGATCCCGAATGCCAGCGCACCGAACGCGCCGTGCGTGCTCGTGTGGGAGTCGCCGCACACGATCGTCATGCCCGGCTGGGTCAGCCCGAGCTCCGGACCGATGACGTGGACGATCCCCTGGTGGGGCGACCCGATCCCGTGGAGCGGGATCCCGAACTCCCGACAGTTGTCCTCGAGCTGCCGGACCTGCGCAGCCGCCATCGCGTCGACGATCGGCAGCGACCGGTCGTGGGTCGGGATCGAGTGGTCCGCCGTGGCGACCGTCCGCTCGGCGTGTCGGACGCGCAGGCCGCGGGCTCGGAGCCCGGAGAAGGCCTGCGGGCTGGTGACCTCGTGGACGAGGTGGAGGTCCACGGCGAGTACGGCCGGCGCGCCGCCCTCCTGGGCGACGACGTGTTTGTCCCAGATCTTCTCGACGAGGGTTCGAGGCATGGCGGTCTCGGATCCGGCTCCTGCGCGGGGCGGCGGGGCCGACAGGGTACACCAGAGCCGGCGCCCGGGCCCTCCCTGGAGGCGTCTCGCGTCGTCGGATGGCTCGGCACCGGAGCGAGCCGTCTTTCGTGACAGCCGGCCCTAGCCCCGACCCGCGAGCCCGCCGGAGCATCGGGACGCGATGTTCGAACGGCTCGGACGGGCCGTCGCTCGCGTCCCCCGGCTCGTCATCCTGGTCTGGTCGCTGGCCGCCCTGGGGGCGTTCCTCCTCGCGCCGTCGCTCCGCGACGTCGGCAAGGCCGACGAGACGAGCTTCCTCCCGCGCGATGTCGAGTCGATGGCGGCGCGCACGCTGGTCGCCAAGGGCTTCCCGGACGAGGCGGCGGCTGGGACGGCGACCCTCGTCCTGGTCCGCGAGCCCGGGCCGCTCACCGACGGCGATCGGACCTATCTCCGCGACCTGGGCGTGTGGCTGACGTCGCCCGACGCGCCGGCCGCCGTGCGGGGGACCGTCATCGGGCTGGTGACGGCCGAGTCGAAACCCGAGCAGGCGAGCCTG
>JAPVSP010000040.1:0-4740 GCA_047519685.1 Chloroflexota bacterium | reverse complement strand
GCACTTCGGGGGCGGCGCGCGGGTTGCGCAGCAGCCCCTGGCAGGCGGCGCCGGCGACGCCGAGACCGGCGCCGACGACCATCGCCGTCAGGACCCGCGGGAGGCGCAGGTCCATGACGATCGTCTCGGCCGTGGCGGGCCACGTCCGCGGGAGCTCGAGGCCGAGCAGCCGGTGGGCGAGGATCGCCAGCGTGTCGCCGGGCGCGAGCGGGACGGAGCCGAGGCCGACCCCCAGGACGAGCGCCAGGACCAGCCCACCGACCCCGGCGAGCCCCAGGAGGACAGGCCGGCTCCGGAGGCGCGCCAGGCGCGCGGCCCCGAGCCCGGTCGTCGCGAGGAGCTCGCCTCGGGTCGCCATCGCCTATGGCGCTGCGCTCGGCGCCGGGGTCGCCGCGGGCGAGGGCAGGACGAGGTCCGGGTGGATCGCCAGGGCCAGCGCCCGCAGGCCCTCCGCCAGGCGTGGGCCCGGCCGCGAGATGAGCGTGTCGTCCACCGGCCGGATCGCCCCGCCCTTGACCGCCGACATCGCGCCCCAGCCCGGCCTCGTCCGGACCTGCTCGGCGGTGACGCCGCCGGCGGCATCGCCGAGCAGGATGAGCTGCGGGTCGGCCGCGACGAGCCGCTCCAGGGGGATGCTGAACGAGGTCGTGCTGCCGGTCGTGATCGGCTGCGCGCCGGCGAGCGTGAGCATCTCGGCGAGGAAGGACCCGTCGGCGGGGCCGAAGATGTCCTTCGTCGCGTCCAGCTCGTAGAAGGCCCTCGGCTTCACCAGCGGCGCGGTGGCCTGCCTGACGGCCTCGATGTCGGCGCGCATCGACGAGGTGATCGCGGCGGCGGCGGCGGGCAGGCCGACCGCGGTCCCGATGAGCTCGATGTCCTTGAGGACCGTTGCCACGTCGGGCGCGTACACGACGAGCACCGGGATGCCCAGGCTTCGCAGTCGGGCGATGGCCTCCGGGTCGTTGAAGTGGTTCCCCCCGGCGATCACCAGGTCGGCGCCCAGCCCGACGATCCTCTCGACGTCGACCGACGTGTACGAGGCGACCGGGGTGAGACGTTTGGCCTCGGGTGGGTAGTCGTCGAAATCGGTCCGCCCAACGGCCCGGTCGCCGGCTCCGAGCGCGAAGAGGGTCTCGGTCACGGCCGGGGTCAGCGAGACGATCCGCCGGGGCTCCGCCGGGATGGCGACGGTCGTGCCCTCGTCGTCGGTGAGCGTGAGCGGGTAGGTCGGCGCGGGGATCGACGGCGACGGGGCGACCGACGGCGAGGCCGGCGGCGTGGCGATGCTGGCAGGGAGCAGGGTGCCGGTCGCGTCCGGCGGGACGGTCGCGCCGTTCGCGCCGGTGCAGGCGGCGATCGCGATGGCGATGGCGACGAGCAACGCGCCGAGCCGCGGGACGGTTCTCCGACGGCCGTGCGTCCCGACGGAGGCGGGCGCGGAGGGACAGCTTGGGAGCAACGGGTGAGAGAGGCGGTCCACGGGTTCCTCGACTGGGTGTGTGTCGGGAGGCGACCGCCGCGTGATCGGGCGGCGGACGCGACGGAACGAGTGGACCGGCTAGCCGGTGGACCGCATGCCTTGCCTACCCTTTCTCTCGAAGGTTCGAGCAACGACCGCGGGGTCGGCGACCGGACTTCCGCACGCCCGAGGGCGGCGGTCACCGTAGCGGGACTGTGCCGGATTCACACCGGCTTCGCGACCGAGCGGCCCCGATCTGGAGACTGACCGGCGGAGCGTACCACCGGCGGATACGTCGCGCGTAAGCGGCCCGTCCGACCATGGACGCCTCGCCCTCCTCCCGCCCTCGCATCGACCCGCCGGAGGAGGTCTCGATGGTCCGCGGTCGCGGCCGGCTGGCGCTCGCCCCTCCCCTGCTCGCCCTGCTGCTGCTCGGCTCGGCCCCGGCCGCGGTCCGGGCCGGCTACCAGGGCACCGTCGACGTCAACGACACCGCCTTCTCGGCGGCCTGCCTCGGGTTCGAGGACTCGTATCCCGACAAGCTGTACGCGGCCGCGCTGGCCGGCTACCGGCGGCTCGGCTACGAGACCGCCGGCTTCTTCGGGCCGACCTTCACCCGCGCCCAGGTCCTGGCCCGGACGCCCGTGGATTGGGGCTACTACGTCCACAGCCACGGCTACCGGTACTGGCACCCGGGGGACGCGACCTACTACTCCGGCTTCAGGGACGACGCCGGCCGCTGCTCGGGCGCGGTCGTCTACTCCAAGGACATCGCGCTCAAGCGGGCGGGCCGGCAGAGCAACCTCGTCGTCATGTCGACCTGCTACCTGGGCGACCCCACGACGACGATGCCGGGCGCCTTCGCGATCGAGAAGTCGAAGGCGCGCCAGCTCCAGTGGAACGGCCCCGAGTTCTACGTCGGGTTCGTCGGCGAGGCCTGGGACAGCGACGAGTACACGTTCGAGACGCGCTTCTGGGACGCCCTCGCCTCCGGCCGGGGGGTCGGCGCCGCGTTCGACATCGCGCTCGGCGCGGGTGGCTGGCGCCATCCGTTCGGGGCCGACTGGTGGGGCAGCTACTACTGGTCCGGCCGCGCCGGGCCCATCTCGACCTGTCCGAACTGCCTGTGAGGTCTCGACGATGCGCACCTTCCCGGCCAGCCGCGTCGCGCGGCCCCTCCGCCTCGGCCTCCTGGCCGCTGGCTTCTCCGTGATCGCCGTCGGCGTGCCGAGCCTCGCCGTCGACCGGTTCATGGCGGGCGAGCGGGCGACCCGCTCCGTGGGGCTCTCGGATGCCCAGCGGGCCGTCGCCCTCGAACGTGCCGACCGCCTCGCCCGGGCGCTCGGCCTGCCGGCCGCCGGCCGGCGCGACGTCGCGCGGCTCGACGATCGCTTCGAGGCCGGCGTGTTCGACGAGGTGACCTTCCACGACGAGCGGGACCGCCCGATCGCGATCGCCCGCTTCCATGCCGACGGGCGCCTGCGGCACCTCGTCCGGCTCGGCTGGTACGACGCGGGCCTCGCGCCGGCTCCGGCCTCGACCATCCCCGGCCGGGCCCGCGCGATCGCCGGCGCAGCCGGCCTGGCATCGGACGGCGAGCCGATCGTCGAGCCGGATCGCGGCGGCGCCGGCTGGGTCGCCACGTGGCCGCGCATGGCCGGCGGCGTCCCGGTGCCGGGCGACGGGGCCTGGCTCCGGCTCTGGCCGGACGGCAGCCTCCACGCGGTCGCGCTGGTCGAGTCCCGGCTCTCGCCCGCCCCCGCCTCCACGCTCGCCGAGACCGACGCTCGCCGGATCGCCGAGCGGCAGCTCGATGCGCGGGTCGCGGGGTCCGCCCGCGGCGAGATCGCCCTGGCGTCGGCACGCCTCGCGTGGGTCGCCCCGAACGACCTGTTCGAGCCGGCTCGGCCTGACGCACCCGACCCCGTCCTCCGGCTCGCCTGGGTCGTCCGCGCCTCGACCGTCGGGGCGCTCTCCGAGCGCCTCCGGGCGCTCGAGCTGTACCTCGACGCGGGTGACGGGACGCTCCTCGGCGGGGACACGCTCGAGTGACCCCCTCCCCGCCTCCGCGGCGCGATCGATCGACGGCCGGCCGGCTCATCCGGCCGGCCGTCGTCCTCGCGCTCGTCGCGCTCGCGGGGTGCGCGGCGGGGTGCGCACCGGGCCCGGGCCCGGTGCCGGCTCCGCGATCCGTCGTCCTGGCCGGTCGCCCCGGGAGCGCGACGCTCGTCCTCGTCTCCACCGACGGCGCGGTCCGCGAGCTGGAGCTGCCGGCGACGGACGCGACCTGGCTGGCGGCCGACGCCGCCGGGCGGCTCGTCCTCACCCTGGCGGATGGGAAGATCGTTCGGACCGACCGCCCGGCGGGCGACGGCCGATCCCGCTGGCTGCCCGTCACCGTCGGCGGGTCGGCTTCCGCCCCCGAGGGCCCGCTCGCGTTCGCGGTCCCGGACGGGCCGGGCGGGCGCGTCGCCGCGCTGGAGGCCTCGTTCGGGTCGGGCGCACCGGCTTCGCTCGTGCTCATCGACCTCGCCGGCCGCGGCTCGCGGGCGATCCCGCTCGGCCGGGAGGCGCAGGGGAGCGCACCGGCGTGGCTGGCCGGGGACCGGCTCGCCGCCATCGTCCTCGACCCGTCGGGTGGGCCGTCGGCGGTCCTCGTCGACGCCGCGAGCGCCGAGGTCCGACCCGGTCGCCAGGGGGTCGCCGCCATCGCCGCCTCGAGCGACGGCTCGCGGATCGCGACGGTCGGGGCCGACGGGCGCTCGGTCGAGATCCGGTCGGGAGCGGCGTGGCCGGGGGCCGGGCCCTGGGAGGACCCTCCGGTCGCGCGGATCGGGTCACCGGCGATCGGCATCGCCGCGGCCGTCGCGCTGGATCCGGCCGGGAGATCGCTGGCGGTCGTGTGGACCGACGGGGAGCTGGTCGCCCGCTCGGTCGTCCGGTACGACGCCGCGGTCGGCTGGCGCGAGACGTCGCGGTATCCGCTGCCGGAGGGAACGCTCAGGGCAGCGGTCGCGTTCGTCCCTGGAGTGAGCCCGGCCGGTCCGTCGGGGGCCAGCGCGCCAGCGCGCGCGTCCTGCCCCCGCGCGAAGACCGGCGGACGCCGGCGCCGGCCCCCCTCGAGCGCCCGGAGCGTCAGGCCCCGACCGGCGCCTGGGCTGCGAAGATCGAGACCTGGGCCTCTTCGGGCAGCATGACGCCGAGGATCTTCTGCAGCGCGAGGAGGTGGACGCAGGCACCCCAGCTCTCGAAGTAGTGGCAGGTGCAATGCCAATGACCGG
>JAPVSP010000039.1:0-2421 GCA_047519685.1 Chloroflexota bacterium | reverse complement strand
GGCACATCTTCGAGAGGTAGTTGAAGTTGTCCTCGAAGAGCACCGCCACGTCCGGGCGCCGCCGATCGAGCGCTTCGCCCCAGCGCTCCTCTGAGTCCTCGAGCATCGCGTCGAAGAGGGCGACCTCGTGGCCGCGCTGCCTGAGGTAGCTCGCCGCGTACAGCGTGCCGAGCGGGGGGTAGGGCTGCATCGCCCGGAACAGCTTGGGGTCGAAGCGCAGGTAGTACGACTGGCCGAGGAGCACGCGCGTCATACCGTGGCCCTCCCGAGCGCCGCGAGCCGCTGGTGGAAGGCTGCGAGCACCACCTGGCCGTGCTCCTCGAAGTGGCCCTTGCAGACGGCGGCGTCGAACCGCTGCTCGCTCGAGGTGGCTCGTGCGCTCAGCCGGGCGACCTTCCGGCGCATCTCCCATCGCTCGAGGGGATCGAGCGCGGCCGATCGCATCGCCGGCTCGACGACGCGCTGGATGCGCCGACGACGCGGCCATGTCGACCCGTCGGGCCGTTCCCCGACGCGGTGGTTGGGCAGGAACGAGCGATACCAGTCGTTCCGTTCGAGGAGCTCGTGGTACGTGTCGAGGCCCGCGATCGGCACCATCTGGGCGAGCTCATGCGCGGTGAACGTGTCGCGCTGCGACAGCTCGAGGGCCGACTCGGCCACGAAGTAGTTGGGGCAGAGTCGGACCCGACGGGCCGCCGCGACCCGCACGACACCGATCGTCATCGCCCGCGTGAGCCAGAGCCGGCCGTCGGCGGTCACGACGAAGAGGTCGACGTCGGCGTCGCCCTCGGCCGCTCCCATCGCGAGCGATCCGGTGAGCGCGACCATGCGCACGAAGGGCAGCCATGCGAGCGACGCCGCGAGACCGCCGGCCCGCCGCCACAGCTCGGCCGATGTCGCGATCCGGCGTCTTCGCCGCTCGATCAGCTCTTCCCGGCCGGCCAGGACGGCGAGGCCGTCGCGGACGACCACGAGCCGGCCGAGGCCGGACGGGGCCGAGCCCGGGCGATCCGTGGGCTCGAGCGCGGCGTCGACCTCCTCCGGCGCGGCGGCGATCGGCAGGTAGGCGTGCACCTCCGAGGGCGTCAGCGGCCAATCGAACACGTCCGAGTAGGCGAGCGCTTCGACGATCGCGCGTTCGAGCGACGTCACGGGCGTCAGCCGACCAGCCGACCGGTCGGCGGCGCCACTCGAGTCCCAAGCACGGTCGATCCTCCAACGGTCGCGCGCCACGCTCGCCCTCACCCGCGGCGGGGCGCGGGAACCCCCGATATCTGGACATAACGTCGGGCGCGCCCGGTCGGTTTTCGAGAGCAGGATCCGATCGGGGGCGACGGCTCAGGATGGAGGGCAACGGCGGCAACGGAGGCTGGCCCGGCTCGACCATCCGGCCCCAGCAGACCAGGCACCCGAAGGCGGCAGGACCGCCGGCGCGGCCGGCCCAGGGCGCCGCCGGCCCAGGTCGGTCGACGGAGGGTCCCCGGCGTTAGCCGCGAGGAACGCCGGCGTCAGCCGCGAGGGACCCCGGGATCAGCCGTGGTGGATCGGTTCCAGACCGCTCGCGTCGGTCGTCGTCGCGGCGCGTCCCGCGGCTCGCTCGACCGCCTCGCCGGCGACGATGCCGGCCGCCGCGCCGATGAGCCCACCGACGGCCGTCCCGATCGGCCCGGCGACCGCCGTGCCGATGGCGACCCCGGCCGCGATGCCGATCCCTGTCTCCACGACCTCGAAGCTGCGATCTTCGACCGGCCGACCGGCGATCAAGCCCTCGTCGATGGGCCCTTCCGTGTCCTCCACGGACTCCGGGATCAAGGTCGTCTGGGTCATGCCTGCTCCTTCCGCGACGATGTAACGCCGCGGCACGGGGTCAGGCGAGTGCCGAACGGCACACGGTCGGCTCGCCGAGCGGCTGGCCCCTGGACGCGATCGCTCCGGGGCCCACGGTCACACGTCGAGGGCATCCATACGGGCCGCCGCGACGATGCCGTTGGGCTCCCGGGACGAGGAGTTGTGGCTCGTCCCGCCGGGGGAGCGGTCGTCCATAGTCGGCGCGGGGCAGCAGTGACCGCGCTGTACAGGAAGGGTCGACCCGGTCACGACCGCTTCTGGACACCGCACCAAGAGTGACGACCCGAATGACCGGGCCCGACCACGGCCTCCACGCCGCGATGCTGCAGCGCGGCATCTCTCGGCGCGCCTTCATCAAGTTCTCGGCGGCCATGGCCGCCGCTCTTGCGCTTCCGGCGACTTATGCGCCGAGGATCGCCGCCGCGGTCGCCGCGGCTCCCCGGATGCCGGTCATCTGGCTCAGGGGCCAGTCCTGTGGGGGCAATACCCAGGCGTTCCTCCGCGCCTATCACCCCACGACCTCCGATCTCGTCCTCGACCTCCTGTCGGTCGAGTATCTCGATGCGCTGATGG
>JAPVSP010000038.1:0-2067 GCA_047519685.1 Chloroflexota bacterium | reverse complement strand
TCGCCGTGACCTCGCCGGCTCGCCGGCGGCCGATGGCACTTGTCGGCACGTCGGTCCGGGTCGGATGCTGACCGCGCGCGGGGGGCTCTGACGCGCGGCCCATCCCCCCGGCCGCCGGGGCCGCGCCGAGCCACTGGCGAGACCGACCCGCCTGGAGCGGAGGTGGGTCGTGAACCACATCCACGAGGAGATCCGGATCGAGGCGCCGGTCAAGCACGTGTGGGACTTCCTGTGCGACACGTCGCGCTGGCACGACTGGGACCCGCGGTCCGAGCATTCGGACTTCAGTGGGCCGCTGGACCAGGTCGGGACGACGTTCGTCGAGACGAGCCGGGTCATGGGCTTCGAGATGAAGGGGACGCTCACGGTCGTCGAGGTGGAGCCGCTGCGGCTCCTCCACATCCGGAGCGACTTCGGCCCGACGGACGTGTTCTACCGGTTCGAGCCCGAGGGCGACGCGACCCGCGCCATCGGCGAGGCCGACTACGACATGCCGGGGCACCTGCCCGGGTTCATCAAGAACCTCATCAGCAAGAGCTGGGTCGAGCGGTATACGCGCCAGCAGCTCGAGGACTTCAAGGCGCTCGCCGAGGCGACGATCCCGGTGCCCGCCTGACGCGAGAGGCCGTTGACCCGCCGGATGTACGGAGCCGTGGCGACCGCGCCGCGGCTCCGTACTCGCTCGGGCCTGCGTCGCGGCGACTTCCGCCGCCTGCCGGCGAGCGCCCGCGGCGTCCTCGCCTATGGCCGGGCCCAGGGTCCGTCGGCGATCCTCGTCGTCGTCAACGTCGGGGACCGGGCGATCACGACGGGCGTCGCGCCGTGGGCGGCGGGGGCGGCGTGGCGGGTCCTGCTCTCGACGCACGATCCCGCCCCGGGTCCGATGCCCGACGGCGGTCGGATCCGCCTGCGACCGCTCGAGGCCGTGCTGCTCGCGCCCGAGGTCTGACGCGCTGCTAGGATGACCGGCGACAGTCACGTTCAGCGGAGGGATCCGTGCCGCTCGACTTCCTGAAGCGTCGGCCCGGGGGCGAGAGGGACGCTTCGGCCCCTGGGGCGGCCCAGCCGACGGCGTCGGTGGTGTTGCCGGAGGAGGTCGTCGCCCAGGACCACCAGCTCCGGCTGTACTTCGCGGGCAAGAGCAGCGAAGGCGTCCGCATGCGGACCGGTCCCCACGCGATGGCCGAGCTCCCCTCGATGCTGGCCGGCCTCGCCCAGGGCGAGATCGAGGTCGTCGAACCGTTGCCGATCGAGTTCAGCCAGGCGACGCCGGCGATCACGCGACCGTCCGAGGCGATGCAGTGGCTGAACGCCCATCATGGCCATTCGCCGATCACTCGCCACGCGCTCTTCGTGCTCGAGTCGATCGACGCGATCGACCTCGCGTTCGACACGTTCGTCTGCACCCTGCTCGACGGCGACGTCGACACGTCCGGCTACCCGGAGTACAACGCGGTCATCGGCGGCGTGGCGTCGCATTGGGATGAGGCGACGGGCGACATGATCGTGCGGGCCGTGGTCGGCTGGGGAGGCAGAGGGGTCCGCGGCGACACCGACCGGATCGGCCAGCGTCTGCTCGGAGGGATCCTCACCAACATCCTGGCCAGCCAGTACGCCATGGGGCTCACCGCCGTCGAGCGGCCCGTGCCGGCGGCCGGTCGAGGCGGGCTCGTCTGCGCTCACTGCGGCTTCGCTTCCGCCCACGAGCGGGCCTTCTACTGCCCGAAGTGCGGCATGCGCCTCCTCCGCGGCTGATCCCATCCGGACGGGTCCCATGCCCACCTACGACTACGTCTGCACCGCCTGCGGTCACCGGATGGAGGTCATCCATTCCGTCCATGGCCACGGGCCGCGGACCTGCCCGGAGTGCGGCGCCGACGGGACGCTGAAGAAGGCCATCGCCGCGCCGGCCGTCCACTTCAAGGGCTCGGGCTGGGCGAAGAAGGACCGCTCGGCGACCTCGGCGCCGGGCAAGGCTGCCTCGGCCGCCAAGGCCAGCGACGCGAAGGGGGCCGAGGCGAAGGGGGCCGACTCGAAGGCATCGGCCGCCGCGACCTCCGGCGGCGA
>JAPVSP010000037.1:0-2913 GCA_047519685.1 Chloroflexota bacterium | reverse complement strand
CGGCATCGACCCCGTCGACGGACGGCGCCGCGCACTGGGCCTCGGCATCCGTGACCGCTGGCGAGGGCGAATGGACCGACCCAACATCCGGGCGGCTGGCACCTGGATCGCCACGCCCGGCGGTCGGCCCGGAGGCAGCGGCCTGGCGATCGCCGATCCGGCCGAGCTACCCTCGGCGGCGCTCGGCCAGCTGCGCGACGGCGCCGATCTCGTCAAGCTCTACGTCCAGGCGACGGGCGGCGGGTCGCCGTGGACGTCCGCCGAGATCGGCCGAGTCGTGAAGGTCGTTCATGACGCAGGGGCGCGGGTCACTGCCCACGTGCGGGACCTGGGCGGTGCGCGGGCCGCGGTCGGCGGCGGCGTCGACGCGCTCGATCATGGCTACCAGATCGACATGGATCTCGCGCGCGCGATGGCCGACCAGGGGACGTTCCTCGTCACGACGATCACCGTCCCGAAGACCTGGCTCGGGTTCGCGGAGACGGCGCCCGGGAGCTGGTTCGCGAGCGCCGCGGGGCGGGCATATTCGAACCAGCTCCTGCGCGACGCGCTGGCGAGTGCACGGATCGCGTACCAGGCTGGCGTCAGGATCGTGGCCGGCACCGACTTCGGCGGCGGGGGCGCCCACGCCGGGGTGCTCGCGGGTGAGGTCGAGTCGCTCGTCGAGGCGGGCCTGCGACCCTGGGAGGCTCTGGGGGCCGCCACCTGGCGAGGCGGCGAGCTGCTCGGTGAGCCCGACGCCGGAGCTGTCCGGGAGGGCGCTCCCGCCGACTTCGTCCTCGTCGAGGGCGACCCGCTCAGCGATCCGAGCGCCTTGTGGAGGATCTGGCGAGCGGCCTGAAGGGAGGTCGGGACGCCATCGGCCAGGGCGACGCCCGAGGACCCGCGAGCGACCGCCGAGGCAGCGGTCGAGCGGATCGAGGCGATGGGACGATCACTCGAGTCAGACGTCCGTGAACCTGACCCGGCTCCGTCATGCGCCAGAGCTGGAGGCGATGCCCATCGCGGCCCTCCCTCAGACGCCGACTGGCCCGCGGACGAGGACGACGGTGGTGCGGCCGGGCTACCATTCGCCGCTGGACCCGTGACGGCCTGCGCTGGCAGGCGAAGCCGTTGCCGCTGACCGACTGCGAGCGGATCCCGACCTCGTTCGCGGTAGGCCCCGCCGGCGTCCTCGAGACGACCTAAGCGACCGGCGCGCGGTCCGTCGCGCGATGCGCCCCGAGTCGCGGCTCCTGATCATCGAGCGCGACGGTCACGCGCGTCGCTGCCCAGCGGCTCGGCAGGCGGCCGCGGATACGGTCGAGAAGACTCCGCCGCGGTCGCTGCGCGAGTCGACCCAGGTCGCGCGCCGCTCGCTCGGCCTGACGCTGACGCTCTCGCGCGACGGTGGCGCCGAACTCGTAGGCGAGCGAGGAGTGGCCGGTCGTATCCGCCTCCGGCTCCAGGTCCCACGCCTCGACGGCCTGCCGCGCCCCGCTCCAGGATCCTGGTCGTTGCTGGCTCATCTCGTCCCCCTTCCCGTCCCTCGTCTCGGGTAGGGCGAGAACATCGCTGGTGCGGTGCCTCGGAGCAATCCCGACCGCGACGTGGACCCTGTCGGGCGACCGACACCGTGCCCGCAGGGAGGCGACCGAGTCCGCCGTGATCGTCCGCGGTGGGAAGCGAGCGCCAGTCATGGGTGGTGGGGGCGACGGGTCCCGGATCCGCGGCAGGCGAGCGTGACGACCCGGTAGCCGGCGGCGAACGCCGACCGTCAGCCCCGAAGCGCGTCCTCGATCCACCACAGGAGCTCGACGCGGCGCGCTTCGCTCATGACTCGATCATCGCAGGGCGGGTTCTCCCATCGGAGCCGGGGAGACCGCGCGCGACGGACCGAAGAGGCGCGGCCGGAGCCGCATCGCGCCCCAGACCAGGGTCAGCATCACGGGGACCTCGATGAGCGGCCCGACGACCGTCGCCAGGGCCACCGTCGGGCTGAATGCGGTGATCGCGATCGCGATGGCGATCTCGAAGTCCCGACCGGTCGAGTTGAACGCGACGGCGACGGCATCCTCGTACGAGAAACGGAGACGCGCTCCGACCAGGAACACGACCGTGAACATCGTGAGGAAGAAGATGGCCATCGGGACCGCCATCTCCAGGACGATCTGCGGGCGCCTCAGGATCAGGTCGCCCTTCAGGGCGAACATCACGATGAGCGTGAAGAGCAGACCGAGGATCGAAAGGGCGTTCAGGCCGGGCTTCAGGCGCTCCATCGCCGCCTCGCCGCCGCGGCGGACGACCGCCTGGCGGGTCAGGACCCCGGCGAGGAGCGGCAGGCCGAGGTAGAGGACGACGCTCTCGGCGACCACCCAGACATCGAAGGAGACGTCACCGATGAGCAGGCGGGCGTAGACCGGGATGAGGAGCATCTGGACGACGGAGTTCAGGGCGACGAAGACGAGCGCCATCGGCACGTTGCCCTTCGCGAGGTAGGTGAAGATGATCACCATCGCGATGCAGGGCGCCAGGCCGTAGAGGATGAGCCCGGTCCGCAGCTCCGGGTCGGCGACGAAGACGTTCGCCAGGGCGAGCATGAAGAACGGCGCGACCGCGAAGTTGAAGAAGAGGACCGTGGCGAGCTGACGCGGCGAGCGGAAGGCGTCCCCGACCTCGGTCAGGCGGACGTTCGTCATCGCCGGGTACATCATCGCGAACAGGCCGAGCGGCACGCCGAGCGAGATGAGCGCCGGGACGCTCGGCTCGAACGTCCCGCCGGCGATCGCCTTGAGCGCCTCGATCGGCGGCGTGAGCGTGAAGTCGGAGATCGAAAGGGAGTTCCCGACCGCGATGCCGATCGCCATGCTGAACAGGACGAAGAGCGGCAGCAGGCGGAAGTCCTCGAGCCGGGCGAGCAGCCGGCTCAACGCG
>JAPVSP010000036.1:0-3434 GCA_047519685.1 Chloroflexota bacterium | reverse complement strand
GTGACGAGCGTCTCCGTCGTCAGGACCATGGCCGCGATCGAGGCCGCGTTCTGGAGCGCCGAGCGGGTCACCTTGGCCGCGTCGACGATCCCCTTCTCGAACATGTCGCCGTACTCGCCCGCCAGGGCGTCGAAGCCATGGCCTCGCGGCAACGTCTTGACCTTCTCGACGATGACTTCGCCGTGCGAGCCGGCGTTGTCGGCGATCTGGCGGATCGGGGCTTCGAGCGCGCGGCGCAGGATGCCGAGGCCGACCGCCTCGTCGCCCACGAGCTCGACCAGGTCGAGCGCCGGGATGGCCTGGAGCAGCGCCACGCCACCGCCGGCGACGAGGCCCTCCTCGATCGCCGCGCGGGTCGTCGAGAGCGCGTCCTCGATCCGGTGCTTCTTCTCCTTGAGCTCGACCTCGGTGGCCGCGCCGACCTTGATGATCGCGACGCCGCCGGCCAGCTTCGCCAGGCGCTCCTGGAGCTTCTCCTTGTCGTAGTCGCTGGTGGTGTCCTCGATCTGGGCCCTGATCTGGCTCATCCGTGCCTTGATCTGCTCGGGCGAGCCGGCGCCGTCGACGATCGTGGTGTCGTCCTTGGTCGCCACCACACGGCGGGCCTGGCCGAAGTCTTCGACCGTCACCGAGTCGAGCTTGCGCCCGATCTCCTCACTGATGACGGTGCCGCCGGTGAGGATCGCCATGTCGCGGAGGATCTCCTTGCGCCGATCGCCGAAGCCCGGCGCCTTGGCAGCGAATACGGCAAGCGTGCCGCGGAGCTTGTTCACGACGAGCGTGGCGAGCGCCTCGCCATCGACGTCCTCGGCGATGATGACCATCGGCTTGCTCTGTCCGACGGCCTTCTCGAGCGCCGGCAGCATGTCCTGGACGCTCGAGATCTTCTTGTCGGTGATCAGGATGAGCGGGTTCTCAAGGACCGCTTCCATACGGTCGGCGTTGGTGACGAAGTACGGCGAGAGGTAGCCGCGGTCGAACTGCATGCCCTCCGTGTAGTCGGTCTCGAGGCCGAGCGATTGGCCCTCCTCGACGGTGATGACGCCGTCCTTGCCGACCTTGTCCATCACCTCGGCGATGATCGTGCCGACCTCGGGATCGGCCGCGCTGATCGAGGCCACGGCAGCGATCTGCTCGCGGTTGTCGACCGGGCGCGACTCACGCTTCAGCTCGGCCACGATCGCCTCGACGCCCTTCTCGATGCCGCGCTTGACGCCCATCGGGTTGGCCCCGGCGCTGACGTTCTGGAGGCCTTCGGCCACGATCGCCTGGCCAAGGACGATGGCGGTCGTCGTGCCATCGCCGGCGACGTCGTCGGTCTTGGTGGCGACCTCCTTGAGGAGCTGCGCGCCCATGTTCTCGAACGGGTCCTCGAGCTCGATCTCCTTGGCGATCGTCACCCCGTCGTTGGTGATCGTGGGCGCGCCGTACTTCTTGTCGAGGACGACGTTCCGGCCCTTCGGCCCGAGCGTGACGCGGACGGCGTCGGCCAGACGGTCGACGCCGCGCTTGAGGCCCCGCCGGGCCATTTCATCGAAGAGGATCTGCTTGGCCACGGCGTTGCTGTCCTTTCAGGAAGTGCGGGAGGCTCGCCGACATCGGACGGGACCTCGCTGGAGTCGAGACTTGGCCTAAGGTCGGCTCTCGACGATCGCGAGGAGGTCCCTGTGGCTGATGATCAGCACGTCCTCGCCGTCGAGCTTGAATTCAGTGCCGGAGTACTTCGCATAGAGGACCTTGTCGCCCTTCTTGACGTCGATCCGCTCGCGCGTCCCGTCGTCCAGGACGCGGCCCGGCCCGACGGCGAGGACCATCCCCTCTTGCGGCTTCTCCTTGACGGTGTCCGGGATCACGATGCCGCTCTTCGTCATCTCTTCGCGGGGCGTCGGCTGGATGACCACTCGGTCGGCGAGCGGGCGAAGCCTGGTCGCGGACGTGGGTCCCTTCGGAGCAGAAGCCGAGGCACGTTTCGTCCTGCCTGCGGCGCGCTGGGTGGTCGTGGCTGTGGCCGGCACGGATCCCTCCTAGTGTCGTTGGCCCGAACGCGGGGGACCGCATGCGGGAGTATGTCGCCGGATCGGCCCCGCCTCGGGTCTACGCCGGCCGTGAGTCACCTGTCGATGTCCACCTGGCTAGCCGTGCGCGACGAGAGCGCCAGGGCTGATCCCCGTCGACTCCCGCGGCGAAGGAGCGCCGCGGAGGAGCCGCTTCATCCATGCTCCTTCGGTCGGACCTCGCCAGATCCCGCCGTCGTGCGAAAGACCAGCGTCGTACCGTTGGTTTCGATCGCGGCCGCCGCCGTCGAGCCAGGTCCTGAACTCCCGGCCCGCGGCATCGCGCACTGTGCTCTCAGTAGCCACGGGCCACTCGATCCCAGCGTTCGACGAACCGCTGGCTGCCAGTCTGCAGCGGTGCCCGCGAAGGGGCCTCCGTGGTCGGCAGCCCGTCGGCGTGCATGCGATGCACCCACACCGGCACTGGCGCCCGATCGCTCATCGGCGAGCGTCCCGACCGGGCGTGGTGGCAGGCGGCACCCGCCCTGCGCGTGCGAACTGTCGTGGCCCGAGGCGTCATCGGAGTCCTCCTTGCTCGCTTGGCTGGCCAGACGCGAGTCGGTATCGACCCGACCCGCCTGGCGACCACCTGCCGCGGGTGCTGCGGTCGCAGGCGGCCTCAGCGCTCGGTCGCGCCTGCGATGGCCTCGATCAGCACGGGTTGGACCTTGATGTGCTTCACCTCGGCCTGCTCGACCTTGGGGATCGTGAGGGTCAGGATGCCGTTCTCGAAGACCGCCTCGGCCTTCTCGGTCTGGAAGCGCTCTGGCAGCCGCAGGGCCCGCTCGAACGCGCCGACATGCAGCTCGCGCCGGTGGTATTCCCGGTCCACCGACTCCTCGTCGGCCTTCGACTCGCCCGTGATCGTCAGCGTGTCGCCATCGATCATGATGTCGACCTCGTCGGGCTTGAGTCCCGGCAGCGCCGCCTTGATGACGAGCGCGCTGGCGGTCTCGTAGACGTCGACCGCCACCCAGTGGCGGCTCGGCCCGGGGAAGCTCTCCTCGAAGAGCCGATCCATCGCCTGGCGCAGCGGGACGGTATCCGCGAACGGATCGCGAAGCATGAAAGTCATTCGAACCTCCTGGTTCTGCCCGCCCTGGGCTGAACCGGTATCTCCTGGGTCGTTCTGTTGGGGTCCCATCGACCCGATCGCCGTTGCGCGGGCCACCCTGTCAAGCCGACGCAACGACCTTCGCCGTTTCGATGGCTTCCAGGTCGACGTCGATCTCGATCTCGTCACCCACCATCCAGCCACCCATCTCGATGGCCTTGTTCCAAGTCAGGCCCCACTCGGCGCGCTTGATCTTGGTGTGTGCCTCGAATGCGGCGAGACGGCCGCCCTGCATCGCAGGCACCATTCCGTCGAAGGTCGTATCG
>JAPVSP010000035.1:0-2024 GCA_047519685.1 Chloroflexota bacterium | reverse complement strand
GGTCGCCGATCGAGATGACCAGGGACGGGGCGCCCGGCAGGAGGCCGGCCGCGAGTTCACCGACCGCGATCGCGACGCCGGCAGCGACGGCACCCGAGGCCGCCGCGGCGAGGATCGGCCCCGGCCGCCGCGGTCGCGACATGGGTCGACCGCCGACGGGGATGTCGCTGTCGGATCCGGGACGCATCTGCGTATCTAACCCCATCTGGTCGTGGACCACGGTCGGCCGCCACCCGGGCGGGATCGTCGTCCGGACCATGGCGACCGGGGACGGTCCCGATGGCTGGTTCGCCCCACGGGGCCGGGCGGATGTCCGTCCGCCCGCGTCGAACGGCCGGCCGTCGCCGGTCTCAGGCGACGCCGGTGCGCGACCCGATCGGCTCGTCGTCCGGGCCGCCGGACGCGATCGCCTCCTCCGGGACGCCGGGCGCCATCTCGGTCACCTCGGCGAGGTGAAGCACCCATCGGGGGGCCGGCCGAGGATCGGTGCTTGTCCGCCTCAGGCCACCGCTCGCGCGGAGGGCGGCCAGCAGGGGATCGCCGCTCGACCCCGTCTGCCCGGCAGCACGCAGCCCGGTCTCGTCACGGTCGCCCGGGCGCTCGTTGGCGGGGGACCGGCGGCGGACGGAGACCAGGAGGCCGGCGGCAAGCAGCACGACCGCGAGCAGGATCGCACCGAGCACGACGGAGCCGGCGTCCCGTCCGCTGCCCGGTCCCGGGCCGCTCGACGCCGTCCCGGCGACCCTCGATCCGGTCATCTCCGCCAACGCCGCGGGGTCCGCACTCCCCGGAGTGGTCGCGGCGTGGCGGGGGGAGGCCTCGACGGGCGCTGGCAGGTCGAGGATCCCGGTCGGGCCGGCGACGAGGGCTCCGGCCGCGAGGAGCGACCAGACGACGGCGAGGGTCAGGCGCCGGCTCATGCCGCTCGGTCGGTCACGTCCCACCGCATCTCCCCCGTTCGATCGTCCCGCTCGGACCGTAGGCATCGGCCGTGGAGTCGGCAATCGGTCCTTGGTACCCGGGCGGGCTGTGCGCGCATGCGCCGTTGCGCCGACGCACCCGTGCGCCGGCGCCCGGCCTGCCGTGCGCCAGCCGGAAGTACCCCAGATCCGGCGAGCGCTCACGTCGGCCGCGACGCGGGCCGACCAGTACCTTCGGGTCACTTGCAGAACGGTGGCGACCGGCTGTGATGGGTGCAGGGTGTTCCGCCGTCCTCGGCCGATGACCGGGGCCCGGCGGGGCCCTCGCCGCCAGGAGGACCGTCGTGGGGGCAGCAGGCAGGAGTCGTGAGGCCGGAGACCTCGCGCCCGGCCGCCGGGAGCTCGCCCCACCCGTGGCGGCGGCAGCCGAGCCCCGCGTCCCGTCGGCGACCTGGATCGCCGTGCGACCGCCCACGGTCGCGCCACGGTCCCGTGCCGGCTGCCACCCGTCGGCTCTCCGGACTGGTCCCCGGTCCGGACCTCGGTCCCCGGTGATTGGAGTGCCGCCAGATGGACCCGAGCCTGCTGTCGAGCCGCGATGGATGGGATCCCCGGATCGACGACATCATCGATCGAGCCCGGCAGCTCACGGTCGATGAGATCTACCGACTTGCCGGGGCCTATCGGCGGGCGGACCGCGGGAGTCCGGGGCCGTTCGCCGGCGCGCGCGATCGGGCGCTGAACCGGACGAGGACGATCGGCATCGCCCGTGACCGAAGTGGGCGGGCCGTCGACGCACGGCGGCTCGAGACGCTCGCGGTAGCGGCCGTCAGGGACGCCGCATCGCGGAGCGGAGCCATGCGCGTCCTGGCCCGCCTCGGGACGCTCTGGGACGCGGAGCTGGCCGTGGCGGATGCCGCGCTGTCCGTCCTTCTGGCCGATCGTCTCTCCGAGGAGATCGCGAACGAGCTGGCGCGACCGTGGCAGGACCCCAGGTGAGCCGCTCGCCCCGGGCCCGTCCGGACGTCGACCGTCCGGCGACGGATCCACCCACCGCTCCTCGGGCTTCCGAGCCGTCGCCGACCGTCAGCGACGAGCCCGGAT
>JAPVSP010000034.1:0-5467 GCA_047519685.1 Chloroflexota bacterium | reverse complement strand
TGCCACGGTCCGTGACTTCAGTGTCTGGCAGGGGACCTTCCTGTCGGACCTGTCCGTCGCCCAGGGCCTCCGGGTGGCGGTCCTCGGAGCGACGACGGCCGACGACCTCGGCCTCGGCGCGAGCGACATCGGGGGTCAGATCGATGTCGGTGGGCTGCCGTTCACGCTGATCGGGATCCTCCAGCCGAAGGGAAGCGCCGGCTTCGTCAACCAGGACGACCAGGTGCTCATCCCGATCTCGACGGCCCGCGACCACTTCGTCTCCGGCGATTCCGTCCGCTCGATCGGCGTGAGCGTGGCGAGCGCCGGCCAGGTCGACCTGGTCAGCGCCGACATCACCTCGACGCTCCGCATCCGGCACGACACGACACCGGCGACGGACGACTTCAGCATCACCTCGCAGGCGCAGCTCCTGTCGACGGTCGGATCCGTCACCGGTCTGCTGACGACGCTGCTGGCCGGGATCGCCTCGATCTCGCTGATCGTCGGGGGGATCGGGATCATGAACATCATGCTCGTGTCGGTGCGCGAGCGGACCCGTGAGATCGGCGTCCGCAAGGCCATCGGCGCGCGCGGCATCGACATCCTCGCCCAGTTCCTGGTCGAGGCCCTCACCCTCTCCGTCATCGGCGGGGCCGCCGGGACCGTCATCGGCATCGCCGCCTCCGCCGTCATCGCGAACCTCGCGGGCTGGGCGCTCGTCGTGAGCCCCGTCATCGTCCTGGTCGCCCTCGGCTTCAGCCTCGCCGTCGGGATCGTCTTCGGGGTCTGGCCGGCGCGCCAGGCCGCGCGCCTCGATCCCATCGTCGCCCTTCGCTACGAATAAGGAGTCCTCCCGATGACCTCGTTCGACACCCAGCCCGTGATGCCCGAGCCCCGGCCGGAGCCTGTCAGGGCGCGCCCGAAGGCCAATCCGGCCGTTCGCAGCGCGGCCACGTCCATCGTCCTTGGGCTCGCCGCGGTCGTTGCCGTCGGCGGGCTCGCGTTCGCCGTCGGCCGGGTGACCGCACCGGCGCCGGTGGCGGCCGCCAACACCGGCTTCGGGGCCGGCGGGACGGAGGCCGGCGGGACGGGAGCCGGCGGGACCGGCACGAACCGGCAGGGCGGCTTCGGCGGCTTCGGCGGCGGGGGCGGGGCCGGTCTGCGCGGCGCGGGCGGATTCGGGATCAACGGCACGGTGACCGCGGTGGCGACGGACCACATCACCATCCAGCTCGCCAACGGCACCACGATCAACATCCCGATCGACAGCTCGACGACCTACCATCAGCAGCAGCCGGCCAGCGCCTCGGACGTCCAGACGGGCAAGAAGGTCCTCGTCCAGCTGTCGCGCCAGGCCGGCGCGGCGGCGAGCCCGGCCGCGGCGAGCGGCGCACCGCGGATCGGCACCGCCTCGGATATCACCGTCCTGGCACAGTAGACGGGGCGGGAGCCCGCCCACGAGACAGATCGATGCACCTCCTCGTCGTCGAAGACGACCCCAAGCTCGGCCGGCTCCTCCAGCGGATGCTTGGCGACGACCATCACGTCGTCGAGCTCGCCCCCACGGGCCGTGAGGGTCTCGAGCTGGCCGAGCTCGGTGGGCTCGACGTCGTCATCCTGGATGTCGGCTTGCCGGACCTCAGCGGCTTCCACGTCGCCTCGGCGCTCCGCAAGCGAGGCGACCGGGTGCCGATCCTGATGCTCACCGCCAGGGACGCCATCGACGATCGTGTCCGAGGGCTCGATTCCGGGGCGGACGACTACCTGGTGAAGCCATTCGCGTTCGAGGAGCTGTCGGCCCGGCTGCGGGCGCTGGGACGGCGCGGTCCGGTCGACGGCCGCGCGACGCCGGTCCTGACGAACGGGCCCATCGCGCTGGACGAGGCAAAGCGTGCGGTCTACGTGGGCAAGGCGCCGGTCACCCTGACGCCACGCGAGTTCTCGCTTCTGGAGTGCTTCCTGCGCCATCCCGGGGTCGTGCTGACGCGCGACCAGCTCCTCGACGCCGCGTGGCCGTACGGGGTGGCCGTCACGCCCAACACGGTCGACGCCTACGTCCACCTCCTGCGCGAGAAGCTCGGGCGGGAGGCCGGAGCGCGGATCCGGACCGAGCGCGGCGTCGGCTATCGGATGGCGGAGACATGACCGCGAGCGACGGAGCCCCGAGCGCCCCCGACGATCCGGGCGAGCCGGGCGGGGGCGCCGCCGCGCCCGGATCAGAGCCCGGGGCCGGGGCCGGGCCGGGGGCCCGACCGGGCATCGTCGCGACGGGGACGGGCGGCACGCCGGCCGGCGTCGCGGAGGCGGGCCCGGCCCGATCGATCAGGCCGGCCTCGGCCGCGGACACGCGGCTCCTCCGCCGGACGAGGATGCGGCTCGTCCTGTGGAGCGGCGGGATCACGCTGGCAGTCCTCGTCGTCCTGGGGGCCATGCTGTGGACCGCCGTCCGCACCTCGCTCGAGTCGGACAGCGTCGCCCAGCTCCGCAGCCGGGCCGACGTGATCGTCAGGGTCATCGCCCGCGTCCCGCTCCAGCCGACCATCGACCCCAGTCGGGCCGAATCGATCCCGGAGCTGCGACTGGGCTTCGGTGGCGGGAATGCCGGGACCCTCGCCCTCGTCGTCAGACCCGACGACGTGGTCATCGCGTCGGCGACAGCCACCGAGATCGGGCTGCCGGAACAGGCGGGGGTCCAGGCGGCTCGGAACGGGGCCGTGGACATCCGGGCGACCGACATCTCCGGACTTCCCGTCCGCGTCCTCTCCGAGCCGGTCCGATTCGACGGCGCCACGTACGTGGTCCAGGTCGTCGGTGACCGCTCGGCCGAGGTCCGGACCCTCGGCGCGCTGCTCACCGTCCTCGCGCTCGGCGGGTTGCTCGCCCTGGCGCTGGCCCTCATCGGGGGCTGGTTCTATGCGGCTCGAGCGCTCGTGCCGATCCGCGAGTCGCTCCGCCGGCAGCGCGCGTTCGCGGCCGACGCGAGCCACGAGCTGCGCACCCCGCTGGCGGTCGTGCGCGGCAACATCGAGTACCTGCAGCGTCACCCCTCTGCGACGGTCGGCAGCCTCCGACCCGCCCTCGACGACATCAGCGGGGAGGTCGACGAGCTGACCCGGCTGGTCGAGGACCTCCTGCTCCTCGCTCGTGCGGATTCGGGGACCATCGAGCTCGGCCGGGAGCGGGTCGACCTCGCCGACGTGGCGGCCGGCGCACTCGGCTCGCTCGCGGGGGTCGCGGAGGAGCGTCACGTCGCCCTTCGCCTGGACGCCGTCCCGTGCGCGATCCTCGGCGACCCTGGTCGCCTGCGGCAGGTCGTGACCATCCTGGTGGACAACGCCATCCGGCATAGCCCAGGCGGCGGGACCGTCGCGGTCACGGCTGGCTCACAGGGCCACGACGTCTTCCTCCGGGTCGACGACGAGGGACCGGGCATCCGCGAGGAGGATCGGCCGCACCTGTTCGAGCGCTTCTGGCGAGCCGCGGATGCGCCGGAAGGTGGCGTGGGCCTGGGTCTGTCGATCGCCGCGTGGATCGTCGAGCTTCACGGCGGATCGATCTCGGGCGCCTCCCGGCCGGACCGGCGCGGTGCGCGGTTCGAGGTGCGCCTGCCCTCGACCCGGACGTAGCGGCCGCCGCCCGCCAGGGATCTGCCGGCCGCCCGCCTCGGGGACTCGAAGCGGAACACGTGGCCGCCGTAGGGAGGCAGGTCCAGGTACAACCCCCTCGACAGGAGCGTGTCGCCGTCGCGCTCGAAGCTGGCGTCCCCGGCGAGGTCCTCGACGACGACCGTTCGGCCGGCCAGCGTCGGCAGGGCCAGCGGGATGTACGCCTGGGCCGGCGCCCCGGCGAGATTCGACACCACCAGCCGGATCACGTCCTCCGCCCCGACCCACAGCCGGGCGATGACGCCCCCGTGACTCTCGTTGCCCGGCCAGGCCTGGATCGGCTCCAGGCGGAGGCACGTGCCCCGGAGGAACGGCGGCTGGTGCGTCAGGCCGAGGATCGAGCGGTAGAACGCCGCGACCGCGGGCTGATCGGGTTCCTCCGGCCGGCGGACCAGCTGGATCGGCATCCGGACCCGCGCGCCGTCGGCCTGACCCTCCTGCACGAGGAGCATCCCCGGGACCGCCGCGGCGGTGAGCAACGCCGCCCGGTGGCGATCGGGCTCGAGGAGGCTGGCCACCCTCGGCTCGTCGTGGTTCTCGAGGAACCGCACGGAGCGCCGCTGGTATCCGTCGTCGGCACGGAGATGGGCCGCGACCGATGGTGCGTCTCCGGCCAGGAGGCGATCGAGCAGCCGCTTGTCGTACGTGTAGTCGAAACCCAGCTGCTGGAGCCGCCACTCGGTGTCCCAGTACGCCTCGGCGATGAACAGGAACGATGGGTACACCTCGCGGACCGAGTGGATGGCGCCCCACCAGAACTCGCCTGTCGACAGCTCCGGGCCCTCGGCGGTCGGGTGCGCCGCCCACGTCGAACGGAAGATGTCGTCCAGGACGAGCATCGCCATGTCGCAGCGCACGCCGTCGCAGCGCGTCGCGATCTGCCGGAGCACGTCGCTCATCGCCTCGTGGACCTCCGGATGCCGGTAGTCGAGCTGGGCGGTGTCGGTCCACGGCGGGAAGTACGGATCGCGACCGTGGGCGACCCAGCGACGGACCCCGGTCCGTGTCTCGAGGTAGGCGCCCGGATCCGCACGGCGCTGGAGGTCCGAGCCCTGGACATAGCGCCCCGGGTGCCGGCGGACCCAGGGGTGGTCGAGGGCCGTGTGGTTCGGCGCGAAATCGAGGATGAGCCCGACGCCCCGCCCGGCGAGCCGCTGACGAAGGACCGCCAGCCCGTCGTCCCCGCCGAGATCCTCCGCGACCATGTAGCCGGCGATCGCGAACGGGGAGCCCCCGATGTCCCGCTCCGAGCCGAGGGGAAGGAGGCGGGCCCGCGCCTCTCGAAGCCAGGGGAGCGAGCGCGCCACCCGTCGGCCGGCCGAGCCGCGCTCCCAGGCGCCCATCAGCCAGACGAGATCGAAGCCGACCTCGAGGAGGGCGTCGAGCTCCCGCTCGCGGACGTCGGCGAGGCGGATCCTCCGGCCGCGCTCGACCGACAGGTGGGCGAGCCACGATCGGGCATCGACCTCGAGCAGCCGGGGGTGGCCCGGCAGGGGTGACCGGCGGCCTTGGTCGGGCTGGCGCATCGCCCGCATCGTAGTCCCGCGTCCGCGATGAGTCCCGCGGCGCAGGGCAGATGGTATTGACAGTAGCCATGGTAGATGTCACATTATGCCTGATGGCACCCGATCCCGACTACTCGCTCCTCGAGCTCGCCGCCCTCGCGGACGTCTCGCCAAGGACGATCCGCTTCTACATCGCCCAGGGCCTGCTGCCGCCTCCGGAGCCGGCCGGTCCGGGGGCCAGGTACGGTCATGCGTCGCTCGCCCGACTCCGGACCATCAGGCGGCTCCAGCGGGCCCACCTTCCGCTGGCCGAGA
>JAPVSP010000033.1:0-9815 GCA_047519685.1 Chloroflexota bacterium | reverse complement strand
TGGTCGCCACGACCGCCGCCACCTCCTGGGCCTGGTACATGACCGTGTCGGTCGGCAGGACCATCTGCTTGTCGCCCGCGAGCGTCGGCATCCAGTGCAGGCCGGCCGCCTCGAGGTCCTTGCCCGTGATCACCGCGAGCACGCCGGGGACCTTGAGCGCCGCCGAGGTGTCGATGCTCTTGATCCGGGCATGGGCGTATGGGCTGCGGACGATGTCCATCCAGAGCATGTTCGGCAGGACGACGTCCTCGATGTACTCGCCCTTGCCGCGGATGAACCGCGGGTCTTCCCTCCGCTTGAGGGCGTGCCCCATCCCCCCGACCTCGGGGGTGGTCGTCGGTGCCTGTGCGTGGGTCATCGCACCGTCCTCCGGGGTCAGCTCGGGGACCCGGCCGAGGTGGCCGAGCCCTGGCTCTGCAGCTCGCCGGCCGCCTGCTGGATCGCCTTGACGATGTTCACGTAGCCGGTACAGCGGCAGAGGTTGCCGCTGATCCCCTCGCGGATCTCATGCTCGGAAGGCTCGGGGTGCTGGGCGAGGAGCCAGCTCGCCTCCATGATCATCCCGGGCGTGCAGAAGCCGCACTGCAGGCCGTGGTTGTCCCAGAACGCCTGCTGGAGCGGGTGGAGCTTGCCGTCCGCGGCCATGCCCTCGATCGTCGTGATCGAGCGGCCGTCCGCCTGGACGGCGAGCATCGTGCACGACTTCATGCTCGTGCCGTCGACCAGGATCGTGCAGGCGCCGCAGTGGCTCGTGTCGCAGCCGACGTGCGTCCCGGTCAGGCCGAAGACGTCGCGCAGGAGGTGGACGAGCAGGAGGCGCGGCTCGACGTCGGCCTCCCTGGCCTCGCCGTTGACCGTGACGGTCACATGCTGGGTGGTCACGCCGTCCTCCTACGCCCCGCCACGCGCCCGGGCGACCGCGCGCCGCAGGGCCCGGACGGTCATCTCCGCCGCCATCGCTCGCTTGTACTCGGCCGGACCGTGGCTGTCGGCGACCGGCCGGCTCTGGGCGGCCGCCGTGGCCCCGGCCCGACGGAACGACTCCTCCGACGGGCCGGCACCCTGGAGGGCGGCCTCCGCGTCGGTCGCCGCGAACGCCGCCTCCGCGACCGCCGTCAGCCCGATGCCGACCTCGGCGATGTCGCCGGCCGGGCCGAGCCGGAGCTGGACCGCCGCCCCCGCCGTGGCGAAGTCGCCGGCCTTCCGCTCGGTCTTCTCGTAGGCCCCGCCGGATCCGGGGCCGCCCGCCGGCACCCGCACCTCGGTGAGGATCTCGTCCGGCCGGATCGCCGTCGTGAACGTGTCGAGGAAGAACTCCCGGGCGAGCACCGTCCGCTCGCCGTCGACGCTCCGGCAGACGATCGCCGCCCGCGCGGCGATCAGGACGGCCGGCCAGTCGGCGGATGGGTCGGCATGGGCGCAGGAGCCGCCGATCGTGCCCCAGTTGCGGACCTGGGGATCGCCGATGACGCTCGCCGCGTCGTGCAGGAGCGGGAAGCGCGCCCGGATCACCGGGTCCTGGGCGATCCGCCGATGGGTCACCCGGCCCCCGATCGTGAGGCCGCCGTCCCCCTCGACGATGCCGTCGAGGCCGCCGACGTCCCGCAGATCGACGAGCAGGCTCGGCCGTGCGAGCCGGAGCTTCAGGAGCGGGATCAGGCTGAACCCGCCGGCCAGGACCTTCGCCTCGCCCTCGCGCTCCCGCAGGATGCGCAGGGCCTCCTCCACGTCGGCGGGACGGACATAGTCGAACTGCGGGGGGATCATCGCCGCATCGCCCTTCCTCCCCGCTCGGCGAGCGCCTCGCGGCCTCGCCATGAGCGGTGACGCCCGCCGGCCGGCGGGGACTGCCACGACCGATCGAACGAACCACGTCCCGGGGGGGACGGCCGGACGTCCAAGGGCGCCCGGAGGGGTCCCGGGGGAAGGGCCAAAGGGTAGGGCCAGGCCCTTGTGTCGTCAACGACCAACCGTGGGTGACCCGGGTGGTGGGCCGCCGCCGCCGGGAGACCGCTCTTGTCGCGGGCCCCGGCGGTCTCGGTCGGCTCGAACGCGCGAGGTGGGACCGCCCGCCCGACCGCGGCGCGACCGCCCGCCCGAACGCGGCGCGAGCGTCAGCGCGGCGCCCAGCTCACGACTCCCACCGGCGGGGTCGTGGCCTCGAGGAACCAGCGACCGTCGCGCTGGTGGGCGATCGTCGGCGCCAGCTCCCTGAGCCGGCGGTCCTTGGCGCCACCCTCGGCGATCCAGAGCTGGCGACGCGCGAACCCCTCCAGCTGCTCGAGCGAGTCGAAGGCGCGCCGGGGCCGGACGTCCTCGCCGACCTCCGGGCTCCGACCGCGGAGGCGCAGCAGCTCGACGAGCTGCCGCAGCCCGGGAAGCGGCACGCGGGCCTCGCCGTGGATCGGCGGCCAGAACGGGTCCACGCTCGACGATGGCTGGCGCTCCATCAGCACAGCCACGCACAGCCGGCCGGCCGCCGCCTCCATCGCCTCGACGAACGGGCCGATGGCCTCGATGTCGTAGCCGAGGTGGGCGATGAGGGCGACGTCGCCCGCCGGCGGGCCGTCCGGCGGCAGCTCGGCGGGATCGAGCGGCCAGCGGCCCTGGAACACCCGGATGTTCCCGATGCCGTGCTCGGCCATGCCGGCACGCAGGCCCTCGAGCATCCCGGCCGACGGGTCGATCGCGATGACCTCCCGCACCCGGCGGGCGAGCGGCAGCGCGAAGCGACCGGCCCCGGCGCCGATGTCGAGCCAGACGTCCGCGGGCCGGGCGAGCCGGAGGAGACGATCCAGCTGAGGATCGTCCGTCCGATCCGGGTCGGCCCGGAACAGCCCGCTCACGGGGCCGTAGAAGTCGGCCTCGTCGGGCACCTCCCGGAAGCGGTCGACCTGCTCGCGGTTCGCTCGCACGCGCGCCGCCCACGCCGCCAGCGCCAGGTCGACCGGTGTGTCGACGTCCGGGTTGTCGCCGGGGACGTCGACCTCGGCGACCAGCTCGGGGCGGGCCGCGATGACCGGACCCATGCCGCGATCGCCCTCCAGGGCGGCGGCCAGCGGCCACGCGGACCGCAACAGGAGGGCCGGGTTCGGCCCGCCGCCCCCGGCATAGCACGGCACGACGATCGAGCGGCCCGGAGCCGGCGCGGCCCCGAGGAGCGCCCGGACCACCTCCGACCGGACGAACGGCTGGTCGCCGAGCAGCACGAGCGCCGCCTCGGCCTGCGGATGGCGCTCGGCCAGCTCGGCGAGCCCGACCCGCAGCGAGGACGCGAGGCCAGCCTCCGGGTCGGGGTTGCGGACGATCGCCGCGCCGCGCGGGTCGATCGCCTCCGCCACTGCGTCGGCCGCGTGCCCCAGGACCAGCACCACCCCCGCCAGGTCGAGCCCCGCGGCGGCGTCCAGGACGTGCTGGAGGAGCGGCCGCCCCTCGAGCGGCGCGATCGCCTTCGGCGCCCCGAACCGCGAGGCCGTCCCGGCGGCAAGGACGAGCCCGACGGTCCGGCTCGGGTCGGTCATCGATCAGCCGGCCTGGATGGCCGACGCCACGTCGACCACCCGAACGGTGGCCTCCCCGGCCCGATCCCGCATCGGCGTCCCGCTCGCGCCATAGCGAGCCGCGACGACCTCGGCCATGATCGCGAGCGCCGTCTCGGAGGGAGCCCGGCCGCCGAGGTCGAGGCCGATCGGACCCCTGAGCCGGGACAGCTCGGCCTCCGTCAGGCCGGCCTCGCGGAGCCGGTCCCGGCGATCGGCCTGGGTCTTCCGCGAGCCGACCGCCCCGACGTAGCGGCAGCCGCGGCGGAGCGCCTCGACGATCGCCGGCTCGTCGAACTTGACGTCGTGGGTCAGGACGGCCACCGCGTCGCCGCGACCCAGCCCGATCTCGTCGGCGACCTCGTCCGGCCAGCCGACGACCAGGCGGTCCACGTCGGGGAAGCGCTCGGGCGTCGCGAAGGCCGCGCGACCGTCGACGACGACGGTCTCGTAGCCGAGCTCCCGGGCGAGCCGCACGAGCGACCGCCCCACCTCCACCGCGCCGACGACCACGAGGCGCGGCCGGACCGGGAAGGCCTCGATGAACAGCGAGCGACCGCCCAGCTCGACCGTCCGGGACGTCCCTCGCTCGAGCGCATCGAGCGCCGCGGCCACGAGCTCGCGGTCGAGGAGCGCGTCGCCGAGGGTCCCCCGGAGGGAGCCGTCGTCGCCCACGATGAGGGCGGGCTCGAGGGGGGCGCCCTCCCCCGGCTCATGGGCCCCGAACTCCGCGGGGGGCGCGCCCGGCGGCAGCGGCGTCACGACCGCCCGACCGCCCCGACCACCGGCCGAGGCCGCGGCGGACTCGACGACCTCATCGCGGAGCGTGGGCTCCACCAGGACGTCGATCGTCCCACCGCAGGCGAGCCCCACGTCCCAGGCCTGCTCGTCGCTGATCCCGTAGCGGATGACCCGCGCCCGGCCCGTCGCGCGGGCCCGCTCCACCTCATCGAACGCGGCGCCCTCGACGCAGCCACCGCTCACCGAGCCGGCGAGGCGCCCATCCGGCGCGGCGAGGAGGACGGCGCCCTCGGGGCGGGGCGCCGATCCGAAGGTCCGGACGACGACCGCCCGGCCCGGGCTGACGCCCTCCGCCCGCCAGGCGGCCAGGGTGTCCAGCAGCTCGCGCATCGTCGTCTCCTTCGCGTCAGTCGAGGGGCCGGGCCACCGCGGGGTCGCCACCGGCCTCGAGCGGCGCCGGGCGCGCGGCATGGGGATGGGCGGCTGCGAGCGCCGCGTGGTCGCCCGCGCCGGAGGGGCCCTCGGCCCGGTCGCGGCGCGGGTGGGCCCTCGGCTCCCTCACCCCCGTCAGCAGCTCCCCCAGCCGCTCGAGGCTGGCCACCGTGCCGGCGGGCAGGAAGTCGTCGACGAACGGGTAGGCGGCGGCCATGCCGGCGGCGATCGGCTGGTAGCCCGCGGCACCGGCGAGCGGGTTGAGCCAGATGAGTCGGTGACAGTTCCGGCGCAGGCGGGCCGTCTCCGCCCGGACGAGCGCCGGGTCCCCGCGGTCCCAGCCGTCCGACACGACGATGACGACCCCACTCGTCCGCAGCGTCCGGCGGGCCCAGCGCTGGTTGAACTCGTGGAAGGAATCCCCGATCCGGGTCCCCCCGGCCCAGTCGGAGACCGACTCGGCGACCCGGGCCAGCGCTCGGTCGCGGTCGCGGTCGCGCAGCAGTCGGGTGACGCGGGTGAGCCGCGTCCCGAAGACGAACGATTCGGTCTTGACCGCCGACGCCTCGGTCATCGCCTGCACGAACCGCAGGAGGAGCCGCGAGTGGCGCTCCATCGACCCGCTGATGTCGCACAGGACGACGATCGGGCGTGGCCGCCGGACGGGCCGTCGCCACTCCCAGTCGAGCAGCTGGCCGCCGGTCCCGAGGTTGCGCCGGAACATCGCGCGGGGCGCGAGCAGGCGCCCGTGGTGGTGGAGCTCGTAGCGGCGGGTCCGGCGCGTCTCGAGCCGGGGCTCCAGCAGGTCGATGAGCCGCTCCGCGTCGCGCAGCTCGGCGCTCGTCATCCGGTCGAAGTCGCGGTGTCGGAGGATCTCCGTCCGGCTGTAGGCATCGGGGGCGATCGTCAGCCCCTCGATCGCGGACTCGTCGGGCTCGCCCTCGTCCGGCGACGGCAGGAGCCGGCCGCCCTCGCGGGACGCGAGCTCGTGGCGCTCGGACCCTGGCTCGGGGGGCGCCTCCCCCGCGGCCGGCGCCTCCTCCGCCTCGGGCGCGGCGGTCGGGCTCGTCAGCACCGGTCGCTCCCAGTCGCCACTGGCCCGGCGCGACCACCAGCGGGCGAAGACCCGGTCGTACGGGACGAGGTCGTCGTGGCGCCGGACGAAGATGGCGGCTCCGGCCGCACGGACCTGCTCCCGCTCGCCGAGATCGACCAGGCCGAGCGCCCGGGCGTAGTCCACCGCGGCGCCCAGGTCGACCGGCAGGCCCGCCTCGCGGAGCGCGCGGCCGAAGCCGACGGCCTGCGCGAGGAGACGCGCTCCGTCGATCTCCGGGCCGGAGAACGGGACGCGTGCGTAGCGTCCCGCCACCCATCCGCTGTCGGCCGATCCGTCCATCGTCAGCCGGCGGCCACCTCGGCCAGGTAGCCCCGCGCGGCCGGCCCGCGGACCTGGCGGACGTCCTCCTCGTACTTGAGGAGCACGCCCAGGGTCTCGTCGACGGTCGCCGGATCCAGCTCGCGCGATCCCAGGGCGATGAGGGCCGACGCCCAGTCGAGGGTCTCGGCGACGCCCGGGACCTTGGTGAGGTCGGCCTCGCGGAGGCGCTGGACGAAGCCGACGACCTGCCGCGCGAGCCGCTCGGGCGCGCCCGGGACGCGGGCGAGGACGATGTCGAACTCGCGCTGGGCGTTCGGGTAGTCGATCCAGTGGTAGAGGCAGCGGCGCTTCAGCGCGTCGTGGACCTCGCGCGTCCGGTTGGAGGTCAGGATGACCCGTGGCGGGCGCTCGGCCCGGATGGTGCCGATCTCGGGAACCGTGACCTGGAAGTCGGACAGGATCTCGAGCAGGTAGGCCTCGAACTCCTCGTCCGCCCGGTCGATCTCGTCGATGAGGAGGACGGGGGGGGCGCCCTCCGCCTCGAGCGCCTGGAGCAGCGGGCGACGGATCATGAACTCCGGGCCGAAGATGTCGTGGGCCTTCGCGCGGTCGATGTCCCCGCGCGCCTCGAGCAGCCGGATCTCGAGCATCTGGCGCGGGTAGTTCCATTCGTAGACGGCGCTGTTGACGTCGAGCCCCTCGTAGCACTGGAGGCGGATGAGCCGCGTCCCGAGCGCGCCCGCCAGCACCTTCGCCAGCTCGGTCTTGCCGACGCCCGCCTCGCCCTCCAGGAGCAGCGGCCGCTCGAGCTCGAGCGAGAGGAAGACCGCGGTCGCCAGCGAGCGGTCGCAGATGTAGTGGCGGTCGCGGAAGGCGTCCTGGATCCGCTCGATGGAGCCCAGGCCGGCGATGGTCTCGTCCATGGACGGAATCTACACGCGTTCCGGTCCGGGTCGACGCGGCCGGCATCCGCCCTCGCTGCCCACCTCGGGGGGCCGCCCGCCTGCCCACCTCGGAGCGCCGCCTTTCTGACCACCTCGGGGAGCCCCCTCCTGCCCACCTCGGAGCGCCGCCCCTGCCACATGTCGCCATGGGCGGCGATATGTCGACTCGGCCCTTGTCGTGGCCCCGACCGGGATGCCGCCCGATGCCGCCCTGAGCGCGGCCGTCGCACGGCGGTCGGCGATCGGCGGCGCTCCGGCGGCCTGACTCGGGTCCAGTGCCGCCGGGGACGACATCTGTCGCGAACGATGGCGCGAAGCGGGGCACCCGGAGTCAGGCCTCCCCGGGCCCTCGACCTCGGCTCGCAGCGCTACCCCTCGGGCGCGTCGAGCTCGCGGGCGTAGGGCGGGAAACGGAAGCGCTGGGACCGGGTCAGGATCCCGCCGTGTCCCAGGCGGGCCATCGTCCGGCCGGAGACCGGCTCACCGGTCAGCAGCCGGGGGAGCACCAGGTCCGCCGCCGTGGCCTTCGAGTAGGCCCCGCAGGTCGGCAGGCCCAGGATGCCCGTCCGGCTCACCCGTGCCAGCCAGAGCATCGAGCCCGGGTGGGCCGGCGCGCCGTGCCGGACGATCCGACCGCCGAGCCGTTCGACGGCCACGAAGAACGGGTCCGTTGGGTCGGTCGATGCGCCTCCCGCGGTCAGGACCAGGTCGGCTCGCTCGGGGCCCCTGACGAGGACCGTCAGCGCCGCCTCGACGGCGCCCTCCTCGTCCGGCACGTAGGTGAGCGCGACGATCCGCGAGCCGAGGCTCTCGACCTTCGCCCGCACCGACGCCTCGAAGCGCTCGCGCGCCGCACCCGCGACCGTCTCCTTGACGAGGACGCCCACCCGGCACGACCGGAACGGCGCGACCCGGACGAGCGGTCGGGCGCGAGCTGCGATCCGCTCCCCGGCGGTGACGGCCGCCTCGGGCACGAGATGGGGCGCGACCTTGACGCTGGCGACGAGATCGCCCTTCGAGACGACCTGGCCGTCGAAGACGGTGAAGACCTCCAGCGCGTCCACCCGGTCCATCCGCTCGAGAGCCGCGACCCGGACGTGGACGACGCCGTCGACGGCCGCCAGGAGGTCGATCCGGCTCTGGACCGGGCCGCGGGTGTCGAGCCCCGGCCCCCGGACGGCCTCGGCGAGTCGACGTGCCGCGTCGTCCTCGTGGACGTCACCCGGCTCGGGGACGAGGACCGTGACGTCGCCAGGGCCCGCCGCGGCCGGCGCAGCCGCGAGCCGCTCGAGGTCGCCATCCGAGAGGCGCCGGCCCTTCGACCAGCGCTCCTCCCCCACCCGCAGGTCGCGGGTCAGGACCGCCCCGACGAGGCCCTCGCGGCCCGTCCGACCCGGCCCGACCCGCGCCGTCCTCACGCCACCCGGGAGCGCGCGACCTCGAGCGCGCGGCGCGTGTACACGACCGCCATCGCGGCCCGGTACTCGGCGTCCGCATGGATGTCCGAGCCGACGGTGACGCCGTCCGTCGCGTGGGACGCTGCGCCGGCGAAGTCGGCCGACCCGACCGGCTGTCCGACGAGGGCGCGTTCGACGGCCGACGCCCGGTAGGCGACCTCCGAGACGCCGGTGACCCCGACCCGGACGTCGCGCAGGACGCCATCGCCGACGGAGACGATGGCGGCGACGCCGACGATGGAGTACCCGGAGGCGGGCTGCTCGAGCGCTCGATACGCGGAGCCCGCGTCGGCTCGCCCGGCGGGCAGGACCACCCTCGTGATCAGCTCGTCCGGACGGAGCACCGACTGGAAGGACCCCTGGAAGAACGACGTCACCGGGATCGTCCGCTCGCCGCCGGCGGACCGGGCGACGACATCGGCCTCGAGCGCAAGCAGGATCGCCGGCAGGTCGGACGCCGGGTCGGCATGCGCGATCGCTCCGCCGACCGTCCCGCGGTTCCGGACCTGGACGTCGGCGATCCCCGGCACCGCGTCCCGGAGCAGGCCGTATTCCATGACGGCCTCGGACTCGAGGAGGTCGCGGTAGGTCGTCAGCGCCCCGATCGAGAGCCGTCCGTCGGGCAGCTGCTCGATGCCCCGAAGCTCGTCGAGGCGCCCGATGTCGATGAGCCGCTCGACGTTCGCGACCCGGAGCTTCATGAGCGGCAGCAGGCTCTGGCCGCCGGCCAGCACCTTGGCCGCGCCGCCATGCTCGGCGAGGAGCCCGAGCGCCTCCCCGAGCGAGGCCGGACGCGAGTACTCGAACGCGGCGGGGATCATGCCCGACCTCCCTTCGCGGACTGCATCGCCCGCCACACCTTCTGGGCCGTGAACGGCATGTCGAGATGGCGGATGCCGAGCGGCGAGAGCGCGTCGACGACCGCGTTCGCGACCGCGGCCGTGCTGGCGATCGTCCCGGCCTCCCCGACGCCCTTGGCGCCGAGGGGGTTGACCGGCGATGGGGTGACCGTCTCGTCGAGCTCGAGGGTCGGGAACCACGCGGCACGCGGGAGCGCGTAGTCGAGCATCGAGCCGGAGAGCAGCTGGCCGTCGTCGCCGTACACCGCGCCCTCCCAGAGCGCCTGGCCGACGCCCTGGGCGATCCCGCCGTGGAGCTGGCCGTCGACGATCATCGGGTTGATCTTGTTCCCGACGTCGTCCACGGCGACGTAGCGGACGAGGTCGACGTGACCCGTCTCCTCATCGACCTCGACGATCGCGACGTGCGTCCCGAACGGCCACGTGCAGTTCGGGGTGTCGTGGTAGACGGTCTCGTCGAGGTA
>JAPVSP010000032.1:0-2934 GCA_047519685.1 Chloroflexota bacterium | reverse complement strand
GGGTAGATCCAGTAGTAGAGGTGCGAGACCCAGCCGACGACGAACTTGGCGAGGCGGGCGAAGCGGTAATGGAACGCCTCCTCCCGCTCGAGGAAGGCGGCCTCGGCGAAGTAGTACGAGGAGCCGGCCCCCGCATCCGGGTAGAGGTTCGCCAGCTCCGCGTAGGACCAGGCGGTCAGGAACGCCAGGACGAGCGCGAACAGCAGACCGGGCACCATGTCGAGGGCCGTCGTCGCCCCGCCGTTCGATTGGAGGACCTGCGACTGGAAGGTCGTCCACAGGAACGCCCCGGGCGCAATGAGCGCCATCGCGTTGATCGTCAGCCCGGTGAGGCTGAGGGTCCGCTTCAGCTCCGTGCCCGACGCGCTCGCCATCGACGGTCCTCCTCGCTGGGCGATCCGGTCGCCCGGACCACGGGCCGTGCCCGGCCCGCGCGGCGCTCGTGGGGCACCGCGCGGCGACCGTAGCCGCGAGGGACGGCGAGGCGAAGTGAGCGAGCGCCGAGCGACGGATACGGCTCGGTTGCGATCCCGGTCGCGACCGGGGTGTCAGGCCTCCCGGATGCCGCCGGCGATCCGCAGCGCGTAGCCGGTCGAGCGCACGTTCCGGAGCCCGGGGTGCCCCACCGCCACGAGCTTCGCGTTGAGGTGCGTGAGATGCGTCCGGAGCAGGTCCGGGTCCACGTCGGCCCGGCCCGGCCAGGCGGCGCGCAGCAGCGTCCGGTGGTCAACGACGTCGCCGCGGCGGGCGCCGATGACCGACAGCAGCTCGAGCTCGATCGGGGTGAGGCGGAGCGCCTGATCGTGGACGCTCGCCTCGCGCCGGCCGATGTCGACGCGCAGGCCGTCCGGCAGCGGATCCAGGCTGGGCGCTACCGCGCCGGTCGCGGCCCGGCGCAGGAGCGCGCGGACGCGGGCGACGAGCTCGAGCGGACGGAACGCCGCATCGATCGCGTCGTCGGCGCCCGAGTCGAGGATCGCGGCGAAGGCCGCCTCGTCCGCCCAGCTGGCGATCGCCAGGATCGGCGCCGCGGCCCGGGCTCGAAGTCGAGCGATGAGCGCGACCGGGTCCTCGTCGTCGATCCGCGCACCGACGATCACGATGTCCGGCGGCTCGTCGACCAGGCGGGCCAGCCCCGACGCCGCGCGGTAGGCGGTCACGACCTCGATGCCGGCCTCGCCGAGCGCGTGGGCGATGGTGCCCACCGACGACGGCTCGGCGTCGATCACGAGGGCGCGCGGCCGCGGATCCAGTCGCTGGGCGATGGGGAGCTCCGACATGGTGGCCGGAGTCTAGAGGAGCGGCTGGCGGGGATCCCGCCGAGGGCCGGGCGCCCTCCCGGTGGCGCGATCGGCGGGACCGACCGATGGCGATCCGGCCGGGTGCGCCAGGTCAGCCCGGCCCGGTCGACGCCGCGCTGTCGAGCCGGTCCCGGATCGACTCGAGCCGTGCCACGAGCTGCGGGCGGAGCATGCGGTCCATCGTCCCGGCCACGAACCGGAGCGGCCCGTGCGGGGTGAGCGTCTCCTGCTGGCGCAGCACCGACCCGCCGTCGCTGGGCTCGATCGAGTAGCGGATCCAGCCCGTCATCCACGGGCCATGGAAGGTCGACTCGAGGCACCGGTCCGGCTCGATGGCGGCGACTTCCGTCCACATCGTCATCGTCAGGAACGGCGCGAGCCGGACCACCTCCCGCCAGCGCGTGCCGACCGCCGTCGGGCCCGGTGGGATCTTCTCCATCTCGGGGACCGGCGATCCAGGGCCAGGGATGTAGCGCTGGATATCCGCGAGCATGGCGTACACCGCCTCGGGCGGTCGTCGGATGTCGACCGAGATGTCGTAGTCCATCGTCTCCGTCTCCGGCGCGCATGCTCGCATTCGTCGACCCGGAGGCGACAGGGCCGATCGACTCGAACGGTGGGTCCGCCTCGGTCGGGCCTTTGCCCGCTCGGAGGTCCAGCGGCGGGCGGCCGCCGATTCTGGCATGGTGCGCGCAGAGTCCAGGAGGATGGCGATGTCCACGTCGATCCAGATCGTCTTCGATACGGCCGACCCGGCCCGCCAGGCCCGGTTCTGGGCCGACGCGCTCGGCTACCGGCTCCAACCCCCACCCGATGGCTTCGATTCCTGGGAGTCGTTCCTGCGCGAGCAGGGCGTTCCGGAGTCGACGTGGAACGACGCCTCGGCGATCGTCGACCCCGACGGCAACGGACCGCGGATCTACTTCCAGCGGGTCCCCGAGGGCAAGATCGCCAAGAACCGGATGCACATGGACCTCAACGCCTCGGGCGGGACCGGCGTCGCGCTCGACGAGCGGAAGCGACGGGTCGATGCGGAGGTGGCGAGGCTGAAGGGGCTCGGCGCGACCGACGAACGAGGCGCGGTCGAGCACGATGGCGAGTACTGGGTGCGCATGAACGACCCGGAGGGGAACGAGTTCTGCGTCCAGTAGGGCGGACGACGACCGAGCGGACGTCCGCCTCGGCGAGCGTCGACTCGCCGCCCCCCGAACGAGGCGATCGAGAGTGCGGCTACGCGGTCTCGACGGCTGCCAGGCAGGCCCGGACGCGTCGCCCGTCAGCCAGGACGAGGGGACCGAGCGTTCCTTCGATCCCAGCCTCGCTGCAGGCGCTTCCCTCGCAGCACGCGACCGTGCGCGATCGACCCGAGGCGACCGAGCGGAGGGTTGCGGCGATCGCCCGGGTAGCGACGCCGGCTCGGACCCGCTTCCCGACGGACGGGACCGCCGGTCGGACCGATCGGACTCGCTCCGCATCGCGCCCGCGCGCAGCCTGCAGGAGCGAAACGCAGGCATACTGATCGTCGGGGTGGATGATCCGAACCACGGGCGATGTCCTCCTGGGCGGGAGCATCCTCCCGGGTGATCAGAGATCGATAGGCGCGAGACACACCCCATCGACGCACCCCGGCCCG
>JAPVSP010000031.1:0-6188 GCA_047519685.1 Chloroflexota bacterium | reverse complement strand
TCGCCGCGCGGTCTGGCCCGGTCGCGGGATTCGATCCAGCTCCGGGCGAACGCCGCGTCGTCGAGCATCCCGAGATCGAGCAGCCGATCGATCGCACTGTCGACCAGCTCGGCTCGATAGCCGGCGCCGGTCAGGCGGCGCCGGACCTCCGCGACCGAGCGGGAGCGCGGCTCCAGGAAGCGGAGGGCCGCCTCGAGGACGACGGCCGGATCCTCGACGGCGGCACGTCGCTCGCGGCGCTCGGCGAAGCCCTCGCCACGGCCGCTCACCTGACGGCTACTCGGCCTCCTCGATGCCCTCGACCGGGACGGCGACCTCCGTCATGCGCGAGCGGATCTCGCGCTCGATGCCCTCGGCGACATCGACCTTGCCGCGCAGGAACTCCTTGGCGGCCTCGCGACCCTGGCCGAGCCGCGTCTCGCCGTAGGTGAACCAGGCGCCGGTCTTGGTCACGACGTCCATCGCGACGCCGACGTCGAGCAGGCCGCCCTCACGGCTGATCCCCTCCCCATACATGACGTCGAACTCGGCGACCCGGAAGGGCGGGGCGACCTTGTTCTTCACGACCTTCACCCGGACGCGGTTGCCGACCGACTCGGTGCCGGTCTTGATGGTCTCGACGCGCCGGATGTCGAGGCGCACCGTGGCGTAGAACTTCAGCGCGCGGCCTCCCGGTGTGGTCTCGGGGTTGCCGAACATCACGCCGATCTTCTCGCGCAGCTGGTTGGTGAAGATGAGCGCCGTGTTCGAGCGGCTGACGGCACCCGTCAGCTTGCGCAGGGCCTGGCTCATGAGACGGGCCTGGATGCCGACGAACGAGTCGCCCATCTCGCCCTCGATCTCCGCCCGTGGCACCAGGGCCGCGACGGAGTCGACGACGACGCAGTCCACGCCTCCGGAGCGGATGAGGGTCTCGGTGATCTCGAGGGCCTGCTCGCCGGTGTCCGGTTGCGAGACGAGCAGCTCGTCGACGTTGACCCCGCAGGCGCGAGCGTAGCCGGGATCCAGCGCGTGCTCGACATCGATGAACGCGGCGACGCCGCCGCGCCGCTGGCTCTCGGCGATGATGTGCTGGCAGAGCGTCGTCTTGCCGGACGCCTCGGGGCCGAAGACCTCGGTCATCCGCCCGCGCGGGACGCCGCCCACGCCGAGCGCCAGGTCCAGGGCGATCGACCCGGTGGGGATCACGTCGACCTGGAGCTTCTCGGCCGACCCGAGCTTCATGATCGCCCCGCGACCGAACTGCTTCTCGATCGCGAGGATCGCCGCGTCGACGGCCTTGGTCCGCTCGGCCGACGTCCGCTCGCCGTTCCGGCCGTCCGCGGTCCGCTCTCCGGTGAACGCCATGTCCCACTCGCTCCTGTCGCTCAGCGACCGGGTCGACGGAGCGAGCGTCGCTGACGCCCGTCCCCTCCGCTCAGCCTTCGTCCGACTCCTCTGCGACCGGCTTCGGCTTCCGCGGCTTGCGGACGACCTCGACCTGCATCGGTGGCTCGCTGAGCGGCTGCAGCTTCGGCAGCCCGGCCTTGTCCTTGGGCTTCTTCTTGGCCTCGCGGTGCGGGCGGTCTCGAGAACCCATGTCGTCCCCTCCGCGTCGGGATCAAGGGTATGGAACCGGGCTTCATGCCGACTTGTCCGCGCCTTCACCGGCCCCCGGTCGACCGGCGTGCGCACGCAGCCCGGGCAGGTTCGCAGGGAAGGTGCCGGCCTCCAGCGCGGCGCGGATCCTGGCCATGAAGTCTAGGGTGAAGGTCAGGTTGTGACAAGTCGCCAGCCGGTAGGCGAGGAGCTCCTGAGCCCGGAAGAGATGGGCGAGGTAGGCGCGCGAGAACCGGCGGCACAGGAGGCAGGGGCAGTCCGCCTGGACGGGCGAGGGGTCGTCGAGGTAGCGGGCGTTCCGGATGTTGAGCCGCCCGCCGGGGACCCAGAGCTGGCCATTGCGAGCGACGCGCGTCGGCAGGACCGAGTCGAACAGGTCGACTCCCTGGTCGACGGCCTCGAGCAGGTCCGCCGGCGACCCGAGGCCCATGAGGTAGCGGACCCGCCGGTCCTCGCTCAGGAGCGGGACGACGACGTCGAGGGCCGCCGCGCGCTCCTCGCGGGTCTCGTCGCCGGCCAGGCCGCCGATGCAGATGCCGTCGAACGGGAGGCCGGCGATCACGCGGGTCGAGTCGGCGCGCAGGTCCGGCTCGAGCCCGCCCTGGACGATCCCGAAGAGCGCCTGGTCGGGCCGCCGGTGGGCCGCCAGCGACCGCTCGGCCCAGCGGTGGGTGCGCCCGGCCGCGAGCGCCACGGTCTCGCGGCTCGAGGCGTGGGGCGGCACCGGCTGGTCGAAGGCCACGGCGACGTCGGCGCCGAGCGCCTCCTGGACGGCGATCGCACCCTCCGGCTCGAACCGGTGGAGCGTACCGTCGAGGTGGCTCCGGAACGTGACGCCGTCGTCGTCGATCCGCCGGAGGTCCGCCAGCGAGACGACCTGGAAGCCGCCGGAGTCGGTGAGGATCGGGCGGTCCCAGGCCATGAACCGGTGGAGACCGCCGAGCCGCGCGATCCGCTCGGCACCCGGCCGGAGATACAGGTGGTAGGTGTTGGCGAGGACGATCGTGGCGCCGGCGCCGGCCAGGTCGTCGGGATCGAGCGCCTTGACCGTCGCGTTCGTCCCGACCGGCATGAACTGCGGCGTCTCGACGATCCCGTGGGGCAGCGTGAGTCGACCGCGGCGGGCCCGGGTGGAGCCATCCGCCGGCGACGGGACGACGACCTCGAACGACGCGACGCCCGTGGACGCAGGGGCGGTCATCGCGCGGCTGCCGGGGTCACCGGCCACGACCCAGGAGGCTGAGCGCGACCGACAGCAGGACGCTCACGACGACCATCGTCGCGATCGGGACGTAGATCGTCAGGCCATCCCGCTCGATCCGGAAATCGCCGGGCAGGCGACCCAGGAATGGGATCTTCGGAGCGAGGACGAGGCCGAGGCCGACCGCGACGAGCACGACACCGAGGACGAGCAGGGCGCGACCGACCGGCTCCAGGCCGGTCATCCGGCGAGCTCCCCTCCGCCGGGCGGCGCCTCCCACAGGGGCACCATCTCGGGCTCCGGCCGCCGGGGCGGGGGCACCTCGTAGCCGAGCCGGGTCAGGTGCGCCCGGGCGAGATCGGTGGCGATCCGGCCCTGGGGCGTCCGGTCGATGAACCCGAGCCGGAGGAGGAACGGCTCGTAGACGTCCTCGATCGTCTCGATCTCCTCGGACAGGACCGCGGCGAGCGCCGCCACGCCGACCGGCCCGGAGCCGAACTTCTGGATGATCGCCGCGAGGAGCTTGCGGTCCGTGGAATCCAGGCCCTCGTCGTCGATCTCGAGCGTGCGCATCGCCTGGGCCACGATCGGCTCGTCGACCGTCCCGTCCCCGTGCACCTGCGCGTGGTCGCGGACCCGCTTGAGCAGCCGGTTGACGACGCGCGGGGTGCCCCGGCCGCGGCGAGCGATGGCCCCGGCGGCGCCCGACTCGATCGGGACGTCGAGGATGCGGGCCGAGCGGAGCACGATGTCCCGCAGCTCGGACTCCGCATAGAAGTCGAGCCGGTACGTGGCGCCGAAGCGGTCGCGCAGCGGGCTGCTGATCCGGCCGGCGCGGGTCGTCGCGCCGACGACGGTGAAGGGCTTGAGCGACAGGCGGAGCGACCGCGCCGACGGCCCCTTGCCGATCATCACGTCGAGCGCGAAGTCCTCCATCGCCGGATAGAGGATCTCCTCGACGGTGCGCGAGAGGCGGTGGATCTCGTCGATGAACAGGACGTCCCGCTCGTCGAGGGCGGTGAGGATGGCCGCCAGGTCGCCGGGGCGCTCGACCGCCGGCCCGGACGTGTAGCGGATGTTCACGTCGAGCTCGCGGGCGACGATCGTCGCCAGGGTCGTCTTGCCGAGGCCCGGAGGACCGTACAGGAGGACGTGGTCGGCCGCCTCTCCCCTGCCCCGGGCCGCCTGGAGCAGGATCGCGAGGTTCGCCTTCACCTCGCGCTGCCCGACATACTCGTCGAGCGTGCGCGGTCGGAGCGTCGTCTCGACCGTCAGGTCTGAGGCATCGAGCAGGTCCGCGGCGAGGATCCGGGTGGCGTCGTCGGCCATCGCGCGGAGTCTAGCATGGGGTCACCGGTTTCGCACGGATGTTCGAACCGGCTCCACCGAGCCGCGGCGGGCCGCCGGCCGGCGCCGGGCCCGGGGCATCGGCACCGCCGCCCGGGACGAACCCCCACCCCGGCGCTAGGGCTTCTGGCAGAATGCCGCCATGCGCCTGTCGCGTCGTTCCGAGTACGGCCTCCGGGCCCTCGTCGACCTCGCCCGACATCGCCCGGACGGACCGGTCCCGCTGGCGATCCTCGCCGACCGGAACCGTCTGCCGCCGAAGTTCCTCGAGCAGATCCTCGCCTCGCTCAGGCGCGCCGGGATCGTCCGGACCACCCTCGGGGCACGCGGCGGGTACACGATGTCGGCCGATCCGGCCGAGGTCACCATCGGCCGCGTCATCCGCCTCCTCGATGGCGCGCTGGCCCCGGTCGGCTGCGTGAGCCTCCGCTTCTACGAGCGCTGCTCCTGCCCCGACGAGCCAGCCTGCCCGCTGCGCGACCTGATGATCGACGTCCGCGACGCGCTGCTGGCGATCCTGGACCGCGAGACCCTGGCCGATCTCGCCGGGCGGCACGGCCAGCTCTCGCTCGACCCGCGCGGCCTTCACGGCGATGCGCTGGCGGGGCTCCGGCCGTGAGCGAGCTCGAGGCGAGGGCCCCGGCCGTCCGGGCGGCCGCTCCCCTGCCGCTCCGGCCGGCGGTCGGGGTCGCGCTGTTCAACACGGACGGCCTGGTCTTCGTGGGTCGGCGGCTGCGCGGGCGGCTCGGCAGCTGGCAGATGCCGCAGGGCGGGATCGACGACGGCGAGACGCCCTTCGACGCGGCGCGCCGGGAGCTGGCCGAGGAGACGGGGATCCGGGACATCGCGGTGCTCGGGGAGACGAGCGAGTGGCTGAGCTACGACCTCCCGCCGGGCACCGACCCGCGCCCGCGGTGGGCGAGCCGCTACCGCGGCCAGCGCCAGCGCTGGTTCGCGTTCCGCTTCCTGGGCGCGGACGCGGCGATCGACCTCGCCACGGCGCATCCCGAGTTCGACGCCTGGCGCTGGGTGCCCCTGGCGGAGGCGGTGGACCTGGTCGTATCGTTCAAGCGCCCGGTCTATGAGCGCGTCGCCGCCGAGTTCGCGCGCTTCGCGACGCCGGCTCGCTGACGGGGCCCCCGGCTACTCCCGGACGAGCGACCGCAGCGCAGCCTTCACCCGTTCTTCGAGCGTCGACTGCACGCCGACCGCGAGGATCGCGTCCCGGGAGGCGATCCTGGCCTCGGCCAGTGAGTAGCCGAGCGCCTGGAGCGCGGCGACGACGTCGCCCTCGCCGACCGGGCCGGCGGCGGCGGTCGCGGCAGCGGCCGATCCGGCCGCGGCGACCTTCTCCTTGAGCTCGAAGATGACGCGCTCGGCGAGTCGCTTCCCGATGCCCGGGATGGCGGTCAGCACGGCGTGGTCCTGCTGGAGGATCGCCAGCTGGAGGTCGGCCGTCGGACGGCTGCCGACGATCGCCAGGGCGACCTTCGGGCCGACACCGGTCACGGTCAGCAGGAGGTTGAAGAACCCGAGCTCCTCGACCGTCCGGAAGCCGTACAGGGCCTGCAGGTCCTCGCGGACGAGATGGTGGGTGTGGAGCTTCAGCCGGGCGCCCGACTGGGTGGCGGCGAGGACGGCGGGCGCGGTGAAGACCCGGTAGCCGATCCCACCCACCTCGATGACGAGCGAGTCCGCCGCGATCGAGCCGACGACGCCGTCGAGCGAGGCGATCATCGGACCGCGACTCCCTCGGTCGCGCCTAGGCGCTGCGGCGTGCCGAGGGTCCCGTCGCGGTCCGGGCCGGCCGCTCGGCCCGCAGCGCATCGCGGACGGCCCGCTCGTACGGTGACGCTCCCCGCTCGAGCGGGGCGACCGCCGCGCGGTCGAGGATGCCGGCGTTGAGGCGCTCGCCGGTCCGGATGCGGTGGGTCGCCCAGATCGCGATCGCCAGCCCGTCGGCCGCGTCGTCGGGCGTCGGGGGCTCCGACATCGCCAGGAGCAGCTGGACCATCCGGCCGACCTGCGTCTTGTCGGCGCC
>JAPVSP010000030.1:0-5032 GCA_047519685.1 Chloroflexota bacterium | reverse complement strand
GTGCCCCGGCGACGCGAGGAGAGCCCGGCCGTCCGCGAGGACGAGCCGGACGACCTCGTGGGTCGCCGGGACCGGCGTGCTCCCGACGGCGATGACGACGCCGGCGATCCGCCGGCCGGCCGCGTCGAGGGTCCACACCGGATCGCCCACGCGGAGCCCCTCGACCGCCAGCGGCCCGGCCGGGGTCTCGATCCGCGTGCCTCGCGCGAGGCAGATCGGGCAGTTCGGTGGGCCGGCCGTGGCCCGGCTCGCCACGCGGACCGACCCGCTCGCGTCCACCGTCCCCGCGACCCGCTCGCCCTCCTGCGTACCCACCTTCGGCCCGACGAGCAGGTCGAAGGCATACCCGCCGGCGACGGGCGTCAGGAAGATGGCCCGAAGTCGCTTCCACTCGCGATACGCGGCGAGCTGCTGATCGGCCGTGAACGTCGCCGTGGCCGCCAGGCCGAGGCGCTGGGCGACGACCGGGAACGCAGGGTCCGCGCGGACCTCCGGGAAGCGCTCGAGGGCGATCGCCGCCTCGTCCGCCCGCGCCACGGGATAGAAGTCCGGGTCGCAGTACCACGGAGTGCCGACGGCATCGATGATGGCGTAGGCGAGCCGCGCCTGCAGCGTTCCGGCGACCGGCGAGGCAGAGGGACCCGCCGAGCCCGCCGGGGAGGACGACGCGCCCGGCGAGGCGGAGGGCGAGGGCGCGGTGCCGGGCGACGGCGGCAGCGTGGCCGTCGCACCGCTCGTGCACGCGGCGAGGACGAGGGCGAGCGCCGCGATCGCGATCGGCAGCCGACGGAGCGTCATGGCGCCCTGACGCTCGGCGCCATCGAGCGGTTCCCCGAGGAGGCGCCGACCGGTCCCGCCGGGTGTAGCCTTCCGCCACGCACCCTCACGGTCGGGCCGAGCCAGGTCCCGCCGTGCCGGCGTTCCGACGGGTGACCATCCGCGTCCCGATGCAGCGCCTCGCCCACGCCGCCGAGCTCCTCGACGGCCCCCTCGACGACCCAGCCGCCCTGGCGGGTAATCTCCGCGACCTTCGACGGATCAACCGCTGGCTGGGCGGCGTGTCGCTGAGTCGGCGCGCGATCGCGGCGCTGGCCGCCCATCGCACTGACCTGACGCTCCTCGACGTGGGGACCGGCGGCGCGGACATCCCCATCGCGCTGCTGGGCGAGGCCGAGCGCCGGGGTCGGCGCATCCGGGCCGTCGCGACGGACAGTCGTGGCGAGGTGCTCGTTGCCGCACGCTCGGTCGCGCCACGGCTCGCCGAGCTGCGCGATCTGGAGCTGCGCGTGTCCGACGGCCGGTCGCTCCCCTACCCCGACCGGTCGTTCGACGTCGCACACGCCTCCCTCGTCCTGCATCATCTGGAGCCCGCCGACGCCGTGATCCTCCTGCGCGAGATGGCCCGGGTCGCGCGCCTCGGGGTCGTCGTCAACGACCTGGCCCGCGGCCGTCTGCCGCTCGCCGGGGCCTGGCTGGTCGGGCACCTGCTGACCGGCAATCGCTATACGCGACATGATGCACCGCTCTCGGTGCGGCGAGCCTACGCCCTCGACGAGACCCGCGGGCTGCTCGGAGCCGCCGAGCTCCGCCCCGTCAGCGTCGTTCGCGGCGCGTTCGGGCACCGCTACGCCATCGCCGCCGTGCCCGCCACGGACGGCCTCGCCGGGGCTGGCGACGGATGAGCATCGAGAGGGTCGAGGTCGCCGTCGTCGGCGGTGGCCCCGCCGGCTCGCTGGTCGCGGCGCTGCTCGCCGGGACGGGGCACGAGGTGGTGCTGCTCGAGCGCTCGCCGGCCTATCGCTGGCGAGCGTGCGGGGTGTTCAGCACGCCGGCGAGCGCGACACTCCTCCGCCGCGCCGGCCTTCCGGACGCGGCGCTCGCCCGTCTCGCCCGACCGGTCCCGGCGATGCGGGTCGAGGCGCCGGGCGGCGCGGTCGTTCGCCTGGCGTACGGGGCGGACCGCGGCGGATCGCCCGCGCTCGGGTACGACCGCTCACAGCTCGATCCGGCGCTGTTCGAGCTCGCCCGCTCCGCAGGCGCCGACGTCCGTCGCGGAGCCGCGGTGGTCACGGTGGAGCCCGGGGGGCGCGGATCGCGGCTCCTGGTCCGCGATGGGACGGCCACCCGGACGCTCGGCGCGAGGATCGTCGTCGGCGCCGACGGCATCCGCTCGGTCGTGGCCCGGGATGCGGGCGTGACCCGGCTGGCCAGGCTCCCACCGCGCATCGGGCTGACGTTCCACGTCGCGGAGGGGGGCGCCCGGACGGACGCCGATGCTCGGAAGGTCGCGGCTGGCGACCCCACCCGCGAGGCGCGGATGGTCGTCCTGCCGGGGGCCTACTGCGGCCTGGCGCCGGTCCCGGGTGGCCGCCTGAACATCGGCATCGTCCTCGCCGGTCCGGGCTGGCGGCGCGCCGTCCATCAGCGCGGCGCCGCGTCGGTCGCCAAGGCGGTCCTGCGCGCGGTGCCCCGACGGCCCGGCGACGATGATCGGTGGCGGGCCTCGCCGAGGCTCGACGCCGTCGCCGGCGCCGCCCCGATCGGCCACCGCGTCGCCCGGCGCGTCGGGGCCGGCTGGCTGCTCGTGGGGGATGCCGCGGGGTTCCTGGATCCGTTCACCGGCGAGGGCCTCCACCGGGCGCTCGTGTCGGCCGAGCTCGCCGCGGGCGCGATCGGGCGCCACCTGGCCGGCGAGAGCGACGCGCTGCCCGGCTATGAGCGGGCGATGCGCCGGCGGTTCGCGGCCAAGGACCTGGTCAGCGTGCTGGTCCAGGCGTTCCTCGGCCATCCGGCCCTGTTCGACTACGTCGCCCGCCGGCTGGCCACCCGGGACGCGATCCGCGACACGCTGGGCCTGGTGATGGGCGACCTGGCCCCGGCCGGTCGAGCGCTCGACCCGCGCTTCCTGGTCGGGCTGCTGGCGCCATGACGGCTCCGACGGCCGACCGATCCGCCGAGGTCCCAGGGCCATGAGGTCGACGATCTCGGTCGAGATCGCCGCTCCGGCAGAGCTCGTGTTCCGGCTCGCCCGCGATGTCGAGCGCTGGCCGCGCCTACTGCCGCACTACACCGGCGCCCGGGTCCTCGCCCGATCGAGCGAGGGCGTCGTCGTCGCGGAGTTCGTCGCCCGACGACCGCTCATCGCGACGCTCGGTCTGGGGCTGCCGGTCGCCTGGCGATCGAAGACCTGGAGCGAGCCGGGGACGCTCCGGCTGCGCTTCCGCCACGTGGGCGGCGCGACGGCCGGCATGGACGTGACCTGGCGGATCGAGCCGACCGTGGCAGGCTGCCGGGTGTCGATCGACCACGACTTCCGTCGACGGCTGCCATTGCCCCTGGGGCTGGGCGATCGGCTCGGCGATGGGGCGTTCCCATGGCTCGTGGACCGCTTCTTCACCCGGCCGGTGGCCAGCCGGACGCTCGCCACGTTCAAGGCGCTCGCGGAGGCGCTGGCGACGCAGGACGACGACGATGAGTCCGCCGGGCCGCCGGCGGCGAACGGTCTGGCATGAGCTCCTCCCGCCGTCGCGTCCTCATCACCGGCCTGGGCATCGTCACCGCGGCCGGCATCGGCCGGGAGGCCTTCTGGGCCGGCGTCCGGGCCGGCCGCTCGCCGGTCAAACGGATCGATCGCTTCGACCCATCGCCGTTCCGCTCGCAGGTCGCGGCCCAGGTCGACGGGTTCGACCCGCTCGACCACATGGACGCGCAGACGGCGCGACGGCTCGACCGGTTCAGCCAGTTCGGCATCGCGGCGGGCCGGATGGCGCTCGCCGACGCCGGCCTGGCACCCGGCCGCGACGGCGCGGCGACCCGGGAGCGGACCGGGATCTACCTGGGCAGCGCCCTGGGAGGGATCGCCTTCGCCGAATCGCAGCACGAGCGCTACCTGGAACGGGGCATCCGATCCGTGGCGCCCACGCTCGCCCTCGCGGTCTTCGGCGGCGCGGCGCCCGCGAACCTCGGGATCGACCTCGACGTCCGCGGCCCGATCCTCTCGACGGCGAACTCGTGCGCGTCCGGAGCCGTCGCGCTGGGCGAGGCCCTCGGGGCGATCCGGGCCGGCCAGATCGACGCCGCGATCGCCGGCGGGGCCGAGATCCCGCTGAGCCCGCTCGCATTCGGCGCCTTCGACATCATCCGGGCGTTGTCGCCCGGATCGAACGGTTCGCCCACGAGCGCCTGCCGCCCGTTCGACGAGGCTCGCGACGGCTTCGTCATGGGCGAGGGCGCCGCGCTGCTCGTGCTGGAGGCCGAGGAGGTCGCCGAGCGTCGAGGCGCGGTCGCGTACGCCGAGGTCATGGGCTACGGTGCGACATCGGACGCCCACCACATGGTCCAGCCACGGGCCGACGGCCTCGAGGCGGGGCGGGCAGCGACGATCGCGCTCGACGATGCCGGGGTCGAGCCCGGCGCGATCGACTACGTCAACGCGCACGCGTCGTCCACCCCGATCGGGGACGCCGCTGAGGCGCGCGCGATCGCACGAGCGCTCGGGGAACGGGCGGCGAGCGTGCCCGTCAGCGGCACCAAGGCGCTGTACGGCCACCCGCTCGGCGCGTCGGGCGCCATCGAGGCGGCCCTGTGCGCCCTTGTCATCGGCTCGGGCTGGGCGCCGCCGACGGTCAACCTCGAGGCCACCGACCCGATCGCGGCCGACCTGCTGCCGGGACTCCTTCGGGAGGGCCGCGAGGGCCGCTACCGTCACGTCCTCTCGACGTCGTTCGGCTTCGGCGGCCTGAACGCCGCGCTCGTCCTCGGGGCCGTCGGGAGCTAGGCGGTCCCTCGGCCCGGCACGTCAGGTCCTCCGCTCGCGCTCGACCGCGAGGGGGGTTACCGGCCCGGCGCGGACCGGGTCGCCGGCCGTCGTCGCGGGGCGCGCGGCCGACGCGGCCGATGGCTCGAGGGCGGCGGTGCGGCTGGAGGCAGACATCCGCAGCCAGGCGAACGCGACCAGCGCGACGACCGCGGAGACGCCACCACCGAGGAGGAACGCCGCCGGCACCCCGAGGCCCGAGGCGACCCCGCCCAG
>JAPVSP010000029.1:0-1693 GCA_047519685.1 Chloroflexota bacterium | reverse complement strand
GCCGAGGTCAGCAGCCACCTCGAGCTCGACGAGCTGTTCGAGGCCGTCCTGGACCAGGCCGAGCGGCTCTTCGAGGCGGATCGGGTGGGCCTCTGGATCCTGCAGCCCGGCCCGTACCCGTTCAAGCTCGCGGCGCACCGCCGCCTGAGCGAGCGGTTGCGCGAGGCCGCGGCCCGGATCCCGGCCGACAGCGAGCTTGCCGGACCCCAGGCGATCCGGGCTCGACGGGCGCGGGTCGTCTCGCTCCCCAGGGCCGCCACCGAGCTCCGCGCGATCCTCGAGGCCGACGGCATCAGGACCCTCTGCATCGCGCCCATCGTGTTCCGCGACGAGCCGCTCGGCCTGCTCGCCCTGTGCCATCACCGCGCCCGTGCCTGGCCCGAGGCGGAGCTCGGGGTCGTCGAGGGCTTCGCCGACCAGATGGCGGCGGCGATCCAGAACGCCCGGCTCTACCGCTCGGTCCGCGACCTCGCCGCCCGCCTCGAGGCGATCGGCGACCTGTCGCTCCGACTCAATCGGCTCCAGGACGTCCAGCGGATCGGCGAGGCGATCGTCGCCGAGGCCCGGACGCTCATCGAGCACGACACGATCCGGGTCTATCGCGTGGACCACGACTCTGGCTGGTGCGAGCCCGTCGCGTACCAGGGGACGTTCGGCGGCGTGGATCCGCCGACCCCCGAGATGCTCCGGCTGCGGATCGGCCAGGGCCTGACGGGCTGGGTCGCCGAGCACGATCGCCCGCTCCTCACGGGCGACGCCGCGAGCGACCCGCGGACCGTCCTGGTCGGCCGGGCCGATGGCCCGGAGTCGATGCTCATCGCGCCGATGAGCTACGAGGATCGCGTCCGCGGGCTCGTCGTCGTCTCGAAGCTGGGCCGCGACCGCTTCAACCCGGACGACGAGGCGACGCTGTCGATCTTCGCCGGCTACGCCGCCCAGGCCCTGGTGAACGCGGAGCACGCCGAGCGGGTCAGCTCGCAGCAGGCCGAGCTCGAGCAGCAGCTCAGCGGCCAGCGGCGCCTCCTCGAGATCACCGAGCGACTCGTCGCCGCGCGCGATCCGCGCGAGGTCCTCGAGATGGTCGCCGACGCGCTGAAGCTGCTGGTCGCCTACGACACGCTCACGATCTACCGCGTCGACCGGCAGCGGGGCACCCGCCGGGCGGTCGTCGCCCGCGACCGGTTCGCCGACGTCATCCTCGAGTTCGAGGCGCCCCTCGGGAGCGGGCTCACCGGCTGGGTGATCCAGCACGGCGAGCCCGTCAAGGCCAACCAGGCGCACCTCGACCCCCGGACGACGCAGATCCCTGGCACGCCCTTCGAGCCTGAGTCGATGATCGTCGTGCCGCTGCGGGTCGATGGCGACGTCGTCGGGACGCTCAACGTCGGCCGGATCGGCGCCGAGGACGCCTACTTCAACGACCACGAATTCGAGCTGACGAAGCTCTTCGCCGGCCAGGCGTCGCTCGCGCTCCAGAACGCCGAGGCCCATCGGGCCGCCGAGACCCGCGCCCGACACGACGCCCTGACCGGCCTGCGGAACCACGGCGCCTTCCAGCAGGACCTCGGCGAGCGGCTCGCGGCCGACCGCGGGAGTCCGCTCGCCCTGCTCATGCTGGACCTCGATGGCTTCAAGGCCTTCAACGACGCCCATGGCCACCCGACCGGCGATCGGCTGCTCCGCCAGGTGGCCG
>JAPVSP010000028.1:0-4319 GCA_047519685.1 Chloroflexota bacterium | reverse complement strand
GTGTCGACGCTCTGCATGGGCAGCGGCGTGAGCGACCGGTCCGCGAGCAGCTCGAACTCCATGAACACCAGATTCCAGACCTCGAGCCAGCGCGGGCAGACCTCCGAGTGGTCCGGGATGCAGTGAGGCCCCTCGCTGTACTCCGGGCCACGGTCGAAGTGGATCTCGGAGCATGGGCCGCACGGGCCGATGTCGGCCATCCGCCACCAGTTCTTCTCGTCGCCGGCCGGGAAGTCCCCCCAGCGGGCGATCCGATCCGGTGGCAGCCCGATCTCATCCAGCCAGACGCCGTATGCGACATCGTCGGTGGAGTAGACCGTGGCGGCCAGTCGATCGGCCGGGATGGCGAACTCGACCGTCAGCAACTCCCAGGCCCAGTGGATCGCCTCTCGCTTGAAGTAGTCGCCGAAGCTCCAGTTGCCGAGCATCTCGAAGAGGGTGTGGTGGCGTGGGGTCCGCCCGACCTCCTCGAAGTCGTTGTGCTTGCCGGCGACGCGCAGGCAGCGCTGGTAGTCCACGGCGCGCACATAGCTGCGCGTCTCGGCACCGGTGAGGACGTCCTTGAACTGGACCATCCCGGAGTTCGTGAACAGCAGCGTCTGGTCCCCGGCCGGCACGAGGCTGGCCGACGGCACGACCTCATGCCCGCGGGCAGCGAAGAACTCGACGAACCGCCGCCGGATCTCGGCCGCGGGCAGCGGGACGATCCGGGGGTCCGGTCGCTGGGTGGGGGTCGCCATCGGCGGCAATGGTACCGAACGGGGCGCCCGCGGCGAGCGACCGCCCGCCCGCGTCCCGTGATCCCGGCGCCGGACGACCGGTCAGCTCCCGCGGCTCGGCCGCGACCGGATCGTCGGGAGCGCCGGGTGGCGCATCGAGCGCCGGGCCCGGACCACCGAGCCCGCGATCGCGGCGCCGACGAGCGCCCCGAGCACCAGGCCACGCAGGAACGTCGCGCGGCCGGCCGGCTCGTCGAGGGCGTCGACGATCGACTCGAGGCTCTCGAGCGGCGTCTCCGCCTGCGGCCCGGAATCCGACGGCGGGTCGACCCGCGCCCTCATGGCGCCTTCGCCCTCATCGGGCCGAGCAGGGCGAGGAGCGCGACGATCGCGATGCCCACACAGCTGGCGATCGACGCGGCGACCGGCCGGAAGTCGCCGACCTGGAGAAGGTCCAGCCCCAGTCGCGTGCCCAGGGCGTCGCCCGCCCAGGCGCCGAGGATCGCGGCGAGGACGACGAGCGGGAGGCGCCCCCCGGCCGAGCCTCGGAGCAGGACATAGGCCCCGGTCCAGAACACGCCGACCAGCAGACTGAGCACGAGCGAGGGGGCGATCACGGGCTCGAGTATAGGCGGGGCGCCAGGTCGAACCATGCGGCCGGCCCCTCGCGGGCCCGGCCGCATCGGCGGCGACGTTCCTGGGGAGTCACCTCGACGATGACGGTCCCCCGGTCGGCGAAGAGCGTTCGTGGCGCGGCATCCCGGTGGCGCGAGAGCGCGACCCCGTGGACGCCGTCAGGAGGCGGCGATCCGCCCCCCGCCGAGGCAGACGTCGCCGTCGTACAGCACGCAGGCCTGGCCGGGTGCGGCCGCCCACACGGGGTCGTCGGTCTCGACGAGCCAGCGCGCGTCCCGGCCGGACCGCGCGGCCTCGATCGGGCGGACCGTCGCCGGGACGAGCGGGGCCCGGTGGCGGATCCTCACGCTCGCGCCGAAGCCGCTTCCGCCCCGCGGGCCCGGCGGGCCCCCGTCGACGAACGTCACCGCCTCGAGGACGATCCGGCGCGTCTCGAGGTCCTGTCGCCGGCCGAGCTGGACCAGGTTCGAGAGCGGGTCGATGCGGGCCACGTAGCGCGGCTCGCCGAGCGCCACCCCGAGGCCGGTCCGCTGGCCCACCGTGTAGGCCGCGGTCCCGCGATGCTCCCCCACCCGCTCGCCGCCGACGTCGAGCAGCGGCCCTGACTCGGGCCGCCACCCCGCGCGGTCCCGCAGGGCATCGCGATAGTCGCCCCCAGGGACGAAACACACCTCCTGGCTCTCCGGCTTGTCGGCGGTCGCCAGCCCGAGCGACCGGGCGACAGTGCGGACCTCGGGCTTCGTCAACTCGCCGAGGGGGAACCGCGCCGCCGCCAGCTGATCCTGGCGGAGGCCGTACAGGAAGTAGGTCTGGTCCTTCGCGTCGTCGCGCGCCCGGAGGAGCCTGGCCCGGCCGCCCTCGTCGGTCGCCCGGCGCGCGTAATGGCCGGTCGCGACCGCCTCGCACCCGTAGAGGTGGCGCGCGCGGCCGAGGAGCGCCCCGAACTTCACGTACGTGTTGCAGTCGATGCACGGGCTCGGGGTGCGACCGCCCAGGTACGCATCGAGGAACGGCCGGATGACGCCGGCCTCGAACTCGCGCTCCAGGTTCATGACGTGGAACGGGATCCCGAGCTGTCCGGCGACCCGGCGGGCGTCGTCGGCGGCGTCGAGCGAGCAGCAGCTCCGGCGGAACTCCGAGTAGGTGTCGGCGACATCGTGCAGGCGCATCCAGACCCCGACGACGTCATGATCCTGCTCGTGGAGCAGCGCCGCGGCGACGGACGAGTCGACGCCCCCCGACATGGCGACCAGGACGCGGGCCATGGCTTCGCGCGAGCCGGCCGTCAGGCCGGCCGGCTCCGGCCGAGCGGGTCCGCCGCCAGCGCGAGCGAGCCGGCGCGCTGCCCCGCGAGGACCCGCGGGACGATCTCGCAGGCCGCGTCGATCTCGGCCGCCGTCGTCGTGCGCCCGAGCGACAGCCGGAGGGCGCCCCGCGCCTCCTCCTCCGGGTAGGCCATCGCGGTGAGCACGTGGCTGACCTCGGATGAGCCGGAGGTGCAGGCCGAGCCGGTCGAGACGGCGCATCCCTCGAGGTCGAGCGCGAAGGCGGCGGTGGTGCCGTCGATGTCGCGGACGATGACCGACAGGAGCCCGGGCAGGCGGTCCCGCGGATGGCCGGTCAGCTCGACGCCGTCGAGCGAGACCAGCGTGCTCTGCAGCCGCTCGCGGAGCCGGCGGAGCCGCCTGACCGTCTCGTCGCGCTCGTCGGAGCAGCGATCGAGAGCCTCGGCCATCCCCACGGCGCCGGCGACGTTCTCCGTCCCGGCCCTGCGGTAGCGCTCCTGGGTCCCCCCGTGCTGCTGGGCGAGGATGTGCGTCCCGTGGCGCACGAACAGCGCCCCGACACCCTTTGGCCCCTCGAGCTTGTGGGCGCTGACCGACAGGAGGTCGACGTCGAGGGCGCGGACGTCGACCTCCAGGAAGGGCGCCGCCTGGACCGCGTCGACGTGGAGCAGGACGCCCCGGTGGGCGTGGACCCGGCGCGCGATCTCGCCGGTCGGCTGGATCGTCCCCACCTCGTTGTTGGCGAGCATGACCGAGACCAGGATCGTCTTGTCGGTGATCGCCGCCTCGACATCGTCGGGGTCCACACGACCGTACCGATCGACCGGCAGCGTCACGACCTCGAAGCCGAACTTCTCGAGGTACGAGAGGGCGTGGCCGACGGAGTGATGCTCGATGCCGGAGGTGACGATCCGGTGGCCGCGCGCCCTGCCGGCCCAGGCCGCGCCCTTCAGCGCAAGGTTGTTGGCCTCAGTGCCGCCGGACGTGAAGACGATCTCGCGGGCGTCCGCGCCGAGGCGGGCCGCGACCCGCTCGTGCGCCTCGTCGAGGGCGGCCCTCGCGGCACGCCCGAACGAGTGCGCCGACGAGGCATTGCCGAAGGCGTCGCCGAGGTAGGGCAGCATCGCCTCCAGCGCCTCGCGCCGGAGGGGGGTCGTGGCCGCGTGATCGAGGTACATCGCCATGGCCGCGGATTCTACCCCCGGCGAGCGCACGGCCCCGGGCGGGCCTCGGCCCCCGGGCAGGACGAGGGGATGCCGGGGGACCGCGGGCCCGGATGCGCCTATGCGGGGCGATCGCCTCGCCGCGACCCCTCGGCGCGGCCGCGCTCGCGCTCGCGCTCGTGCTTCGGCAGGACCCGCTTCCGGAGACGGATCGAGGACGGGGTGACTTCGACGAGCTCGTCGACGGCGATGAACTCGATGGCGGCCTCGAGCGTCATCGGCCGCGCCGGGGTGAGGCGGAGCGCCTCGTCGTGCGCGTGGGTCCGGATGTTGGTCAGCTTCTTCTCCTTCGTCGCGTTGACGTCCATGTCGTCGGGGCGGGAGTTCTCGCCGACGATCATCCCCTCGTAGACCTCGATCCCGGCGCCGATGAAGAGCTGGGCCCGCTCCTGGAGGTTGTACAGGGCGTAGGCGTTCGACGTCCCGGACCGGTCCGCGACGAGCACCCCGCTCGT
>JAPVSP010000027.1:0-6434 GCA_047519685.1 Chloroflexota bacterium | reverse complement strand
TGATGATGCTGTTCTTCTTCGTCGCCGCCTGGGAGTTCTCCAACGGGATCGTCAATCAGCACCTGACCTACGCGCTCATCCTCGCGACGATCGCTGGCCTCGGCGCCGGGCGCTACTACGGCCTTGACGGCCTCCTCGCCGACCGCTTCGCTCCCGCGCTCCGGCGGCTGTTCCTCTCCGGCGAACCTGTCCCGGCGGCTGCCTGACCCGACGCCACCGACCTCCCGGCAGCGGGCCTCCCCCCGGGCCCGCCGCCCGGTCCCTCCGCCGATCGACCCCCGGCCACCGGCCGGGGGTCGATCCTTTCGAGCGGGGGCCTCGCGCTCGACCTTCGAACATCTGTTCGACGTCGAGTCGACGGCCTATACTCGAGGCTCCGTGAGCGCGACCGCCCCACCCCGCCCGTCGACACGCAGCGGACCGGCGTCCAGCGAGCCGCTCGAGCTGTTCAGCGCCCCCGTCCGCGAGTGGTTCCGGGCGTCCTTCGAGGCGCCGACCGAGGCCCAGGCCCGCGGCTGGGCGGCGATCGCCGCCGGCCGGCATACGCTCATCCACGCCCCGACCGGCAGCGGCAAGACCCTCGCCGCGTTCCTGTACTGTCTCGACCGGCTCGCGACATCGCCGCCTCGGCCCACCCCCACGCGCGGGACGCCCGGCAGCGTCCGGGTCCTCTACGTCTCGCCGCTCAAGGCCCTGACGTACGACGTCGAGCGCAACCTGCGGGCGCCCCTGGCCGGCATCGGGCTGGCCGCCGAGCGGTTGGGGCTGCCGGTCCCGTCGATCACGGTCGCCAGCCGCACCGGCGACACCCCAGCCGAGGATCGCCGGCAGCTCGCCCGCCGGCCGCCCGACATCCTGGTCACGACGCCCGAGTCGCTCTACCTGCTCCTGACCAGCGGCGCCCGGGAGGTCCTCCGTGGCGTCGAGCACGTCGTCGTCGATGAGGTGCACGCCGTCGCCGGGACGAAGCGCGGCGCCCACCTCGCGCTCAGCCTCGAGCGCCTGGATCACCTCCGGCCGGCGGGAGCCAGACCACCGCAGCGGATCGGCCTGTCGGCGACCCAGCGGCCCCTGGAGACCATCGCCCGCTTCCTCGGCGGCGCCGGCCCGGGGCGCGAGGTCGAGATCGTCGACGCCGGATCTCGCAAGGCGCTCGACCTGGAGGTCGTCGTCCCGGTCGAGGACATGGGCCGGCTCGGCGAGCCGATCCCGCTCGAGGAGCGGCCCGGCGGTCCGGTGACGGCGGCGGAGCCCCGGACGAGCATCTGGCCGTCGATCCAGCCCCGGATCCTGGACCTGATCCGCAGCCATCGCAGCACGATCGTCTTCACCAACAGCCGCCGGCTGGCCGAGCGCCTCGCCCAGCGTCTCAACGAGCTCGCCGGCGAGGAGCTGGTCCGCGCCCACCACGGGTCGATCGCCCGGGAGCAGCGCGTCGCGATCGAGGAGGAGCTGAAGGCGGGCCGCGTGCCGGCGCTCGTCGCCACCTCGTCGCTCGAGCTCGGCATCGACATGGGGGCCGTGGACCTCGTCGTCCAGGTCGAATCGCCCTCCTCGGTCGCCTCCGGGCTCCAGCGCGTCGGGCGCGCCGGCCACCAGGTCGGCGCGCCGTCGCGCGGGGTCGTCTTCCCCAAGTACCGCGGCGACCTGCTCGAGGCGGCCGTGGTCGTGGAGCGGATGCACGCCGGGGCGATCGAGACGACGACCCTGCCGCGCGACCCGCTCGACGTCCTCGCCCAGCAGCTCGTCGCGATGACCGTCATGGACCGCTGGACCGTCGACGAGCTGCTGGCGACCGTGACCCGGGCGGCGCCGTACGAGACGCTCAGCCGGGAGGTCCTCGAGGGCGTCCTCGGGATGCTCGCCGGCGCGTACCCCTCGGACGAGTTCGCCGAGCTCAGGCCGCGCCTGACCTGGGACCGGGCGACCGACGTCGTCGAGGGCCGGCGCGACGCGCGGGTCGTGGCCGTGACGAGCGGCGGCACGATCCCCGACCGCGGCCTGTACGGGGTGTTCATGGTCGGCGAGGCCGGCACGCCCGGGCGGCGGGTCGGCGAGCTCGACGAGGAGATGGTCTACGAGAGCCGGGTCGGGGAGGTCGTCACGCTGGGCGCGAGCGCCTGGCGGATCGAGGAGATCACCCACGACCGGGTCACCGTCAGCCCGGCGCCCGGCCAGCCAGGCAAGCTGCCGTTCTGGCACGGCGACGCGGTCGGACGGCCGATCGAGCTGGGGCGGGCGATCGGCGCCTTCCTCCGCGAGCTCGACGGCGACCTGGCCCGGGGCGCGCGCGGACGCGCGTCGGCCGCGAAGCGGCTCCGCGAGCGGCACGACCTGGACGCGCTGGCGGCGGAGAACCTCCTCGCGTACGTCGAGGAGGAGCGGGAGACCGCGGGCGCCGTGCCGACCGACCGGCGGATCGTCGTCGAGCGCTTCCGCGACGAGCTCGGGGACTGGCGGCTGGTCATCCTGTCGCCATTCGGCGGCCGTGTCCACGCGCCCTGGGCGCTGGCGCTCGAGTCCCGTCTCGCCGAGCGCCTCGGCATCGAGGTCCAGACGATCTGGTCCGACGACGGGATCGCGATCCGTCTGCCGGAGGGCGACCTGGCGGGGGTCGAGGACGTGCTCTTCCCCGACCCCGACGAGATCGAGGACCTCGTCGTCGCCCAGGTCGCGAACAGCGCGCTCTTCGCGGCCCGCTTCCGGGAGAACGCCGCGCGGGCCCTGCTCCTGCCCCGTCGCCGGCCGGGCACCCGGACGCCGCTCTGGCAACAGCGCCAGCGCGCCGCCGACCTGCTGGCGGTCGCGAGCCGCTACGGCAGCTTCCCGATCCTGGTCGAGACGTACCGCGAGTGCCTCTCGGACGTCTTCGACCTGCCGGCCCTCCGCGAGGTGCTGGCCGGCGTGGCCCGCCGGGAGGTGGCCGTCCACTCGATCGAGACGCTCCGCGCCTCGCCGTTCGCCAGCTCGCTGCTGTTCGACTACGTCGCCGCCTACATGTACGACGGCGACGCACCCCTGGCCGAGCGGCGGGCCCAGGCGCTGACGCTCGATCGCGACCTGCTCCGCGAGCTGCTTGGCCAGGAGGAGCTGCGCGAGCTGCTCGACCCGGCGGCCCTCGCCGACCTGGAGCTCGGGCTCCAGGCCCTCGCGGACGACCGCCGCGCGAGGAGCGTCGACCAGCTCCACGACCTGCTTCGCCGGCTCGGCGACCTGTCGGTCGATGAGGCCGCCGCCCGGGCCGAGGGCGGGCGGGCCGCGGCCGACGGCTGGCTCGAGGCGCTCGCTGCGTCCCGTCGCGCGGTCCGGGTCCGGATCGCGGCCGGCGAGCGCTGGATCGCCATCGAGGACGTCGCCAGGTACCGCGACGCGCTCGGTGTCCAGCCGCCGGTCGGCACGCCGGCCGCGTTCCTCGGGCCCACGTCGGCGCCCCTCGATGGCCTGCTGGCCCGCTGGGCCCGGTCCCACGGGCCGTTCCTCACGCCCGAGCCCGCCGTGCGGTGGGGCCTGGCGGTCGGGATCGTCGAGGCAGCCCTCGAGCGGCTGATGGCCGCCGGGACGATCCTGCGCGGCGAGTTCCGGCCCGGCGGGGTGGAGCGGGAGTGGTGCGACCCTGACGTGCTGCGGATGTTGCGACGCCGCTCGCTCGCGCGCCTGCGGCGGGAGGTCGAGCCGGTCGAGCCGGCTGCCCTCGGCCGCTTCCTGCCCGACTGGCATGGGGTCGCGGCAGTCGGCGAGGTGCCCGCGCCCTTGCGTCCGTCGCCCGCGCTCGAGCGGCTCGCCGAGGTCGTCGACCAGCTCGCCGGGCTGCCCATCCCGGCGTCCGTGCTCGAGCGGGACGTCCTCCCGGCGCGGATCCCGGGCTACCAGCCCCGGCTGCTCGACGAGCTGGGCGCACTCGGGGAGGTGGCCTGGGTGGGGCGGGGGAGCCTGGGCCGCGACGACGGCCGGATCGCCCTCTACCGGCCGGGTCGTGCAGCCCTCCGGCCGGTCGGCCCGATCGACGGGCTCGAGCGACCGTCCGGCCGACGCCACGAGGCCCTGCGGGCCCACCTCGCCCGGCGAGGCGCCTCGTTCTACCGGGAGCTGTACCAGGCGGCCGGCGGCGGGTCCGACCGCGAGGTCCTCGACGCGCTCTGGGACCTGGTCTGGGCCGGCGAGGTCACGAACGACACGTTCGCCCCGCTCCGGGCGCTGCGCTGGAAGCGACCCGGCGGGCGTGACCGGCGTCCCCGCCCAGGACGGCTGACATCGCTCGGGCCGCCCGAGGCCGCCGGCCGCTGGTCGCTCGTCGGCGACCCGGAGGGGACCGGCTCAGGGCCCGAGGGGGGCGACGTCCGCACGGGCCAGACCGAGCGGGCGCACGCCCTCGCCATCGCGCTCCTGGAGCGCCACGGCGTGGTGACGCGGGAGGCCGTCGTCGCCGAGGGAGTGGAGGGCGGCTTCTCGGCGGTGTACCCGGTGCTGCGAGCCATGGAGGAGGCCGGCCGGGCGAGGCGCGGCTACTTCGTCGACGGGCTCGGCGCCGCGCAGTTCGCGCTCGGCGGGGCGCTCGAGCGGCTGCGGACGGTCCGCGAGCCCCAGCCTGGCCGTCCGCGGGTCCACCTGCTCGCGGCCGCCGACCCGGCGAACCCGTACGGGGCCGCGCTCGCCTGGCCGCGCCGGGGCGACGACGACCGGCGGCCGCTCGCCCGGGCCGCCGGGGCGTACACCGTCCTCGTCGATGGCGTCGCGGCCCTGTACGTCGAGCGCGGCGGCGGCTCGCTCCAGTCGCTGCCGGCCCTCGACGACCCGGTCGTCGCCCCGCTGGCGCTCGGCGCCCTGCGCGGACTCGTCTCGGATGGCCGGTCCCGCGAGCTCGTCGTCACCCGGGTCGACGGCCTGCCGGTCGGCCAGTCGCCATGGCGCCCGGCGCTGCTGGCCGCCGGGTTCGTTCCCGGCTATCGCGGGCTCGCGTTGCGGCCGGCGGCCCGTGCCTGAGGGCGACACCCTCGCGCGGACGGCGGCCGGCCTGCGGCCGTACCTCGTCGGCCGGACGGTGACGGCCGCTCGCGCCCGCGTGCCCGGGCCCCAGGTCGGGCGGCTGGTCGGGGCGCGGGTCGACTCCGTCGACGCCGTGGGCAAGAACCTGTTGATCCGGTTCGGGAACGGCCTCGAGCTCCGCACCCACCTGCAGATGAACGGCTCGTGGCACCGCTACGCCCCGGGCGAGCGGTGGCGGCGACCCGCCTCCCGGGCGCGCCTCGTCATCGAGGTCCCGGGCGCCGTCGCGGTCTGCTTCGACGCCCCGGTCGTCGAGCTGTTCGAGGCGAGGGCGGAGCCGATCCACCCCGCGCTCGCGAGGCTCGGACCCGATGTCCTGGCGGACGACTTCGACGCGGCCGAGGCGCGCCGCCGGCTCCGCGAGCCGCGGCGGGCGACCCTGACGATCGCCGAGGCCCTCCTCGACCAGCGGGCCGTGGCGGGCATCGGCAACGTGTACAAGAACGAGGTGCTGTGGATCGAGCGCGTCGACCCGTTCGTCCCGCTGGCCGACCTCGAGGACGCGACGCTCGACCGCCTGCTGGCCTCGGTCCGCCGGCTGATGCTCGAGAACGTCGGCCCCTCGGCCGGACCCGAGCGCGTGACGACCGGGCGGGATCTCGCGGCGACCGGTCCGCTGTGGGTCTACGGGCGCCGCGCCCGACCGTGCCGGCGATGCGGTACGGCCATCGAGTCGCGGCGCCACGGCGACCCGCCCCGGGTCACGTACTGGTGCCCGGACTGCCAGGCGAGCCAGCGGGTCGACGCTCGCTGACACCCCCCGACCTCGCGGGCGACGGCGGGCCAGATGCTCGCCTCGTCGCCCGTCAACCCTGCTTGACGATCGTCACCGCCCCCGTCCTCGCGTCCACGCTCACGTAGGCGCCGTGCGCGACCACGTCGGTCGAGCCCGGCTCCGGCACGCCCAGGCCGACCATCCAGGCCGAGGTCTGGTCGCCAGCCGCCGTGAAGCCGATCTCGAGGTCGGCCGAGAGGATCTGCTCACCGGCCGTCGGGATCGCGGCAAGCGCCAGGCGGCCGGCCACGTCGCGCCCGATGAGCGGCAAGGCGAGCCCAGGCCCCGACCGCAGGTCGGCGAAGGCAAAGACACGCCCGGCGCTGGCGTCGACCTCGATGGCCAGATCCGACCGCCCAGGCACGGCCGGCTCCGCCGAGAACGAGAGTTCGTAGGCAGCCGCCCCGGCCACCCTCGTCAGGCCCGTCCTCGCCGGCAGAGCGGCGTGAGGGATGCCGTGCGCGTCGAGGTACGCTCCCGCCGCGGCTCGAGCGACCGACTCGGGCTCGAGCGTCCCGCTCGGCCCGGGCAGCAGGTCATGGAGGACGATCTCGAGCACCCCGCCCGAGTCTCCGTCCACCAGTGCCGTGGCCGACCGACCGGAGGCACGGAACAC
>JAPVSP010000026.1:0-1809 GCA_047519685.1 Chloroflexota bacterium | reverse complement strand
TTCGACGCTGCGGTACCCGGGAAGGTACGTCCGGGACGGGGCATCGGATCCGCGCCGGGGTCGCCCCGTCGGCGCCTCGCCGATGCGCTAGCGTTCGGCCCATGCCGAGCATCGAGCTCCCGGTCCCCAACCCGAGCGGCCTCCACGCTCGACCGGCGACCCTCTTCGTGGAGGCGGCCGGGCGGTTCGCGTCACGGATCACGGTCGAGAACCTCGATCGAGGCCCCCGGGTCGTGGACGCCAAGTCGATCCTCATGCTCCTGACGATCGGTGTCGTCAGGGGCCACCGGATCCGCGTCACGGCGGAGGGACCCGACGCCGACGCGGCGCTGGAGAGCCTCCGCGAGCTCGTCGAGTCCGGGCTGGGCGAGGAGATCGGCGGCTGATCGACCGACGGGCGGCGAGGGTCCGCGGTGGCGATCGAAGCCGAGGTGGCCGCCCTGCGCCGGTCGCCGGCGACGCTCAGGCGGAGCCCGACAGCCCCAGGAAGCGCTCCCGGACGGCGCCGGCGGACGGCAGGCCGAGGGCCTCCGAGGCCGCGCGCCGCAGATCGTCGAGCCGGCTCGCCCGGATCGCCCGGCGCACCGGGGCGAGGCTCGAGGCGGCCATGCTCAGGTGGCGGATGCCGAGCCCGACGAGCGCGAGCGAGGCGACCGGGTCGCCGGCCATCTCGCCGCACACCGACAGCTCGATGCCCGACCGCTCCGCCCGCTCCGAGGCCTCCGCCACGAGGCGGAGCAGGGCCGGGTGCATGGAGTCCTGGTAGCGCCCCAGCGCCCGGTTGCCGCGATCGACCGCGAGCGTGTACTGGAGCAGGTCGTTCGTCCCCAGGCTGGCGAACCCCAGTCGTCCGAAGTAGCTGTCGCCGACCAGCACGGCGGACGGGATCTCGAGCATGACGCCCAGGACCACGTCGCCGTGCGCGGCGCCATCCCGCTCGAGCGACGCACGGGCGCGGGCCGCCAGCGAGGCGAGCAGGTCGACGTCCGTCGCGTCGGCGATCATCGGGGCCATGACCTTGACCGGCCCGATCGGCTGGTCGTCGCTCGGGGCGGCGGCCCGCATCGCGGCCCGCAGCTGGGTGACGAACAGCTCCGGACGCTCCGGCGCGAGGCGGAGCGCCCGCACGCCCAGGAACGGGTTGGCCTCCGCCGCGATCGGCAGGTAGGGGATGGGCTTGTCGCCCCCGACGTCGAGCAGCCGGATCGTCACCGGATGGGGCCGGAACGCCTCGACCACGGAGCGGTACGCCGCGGCCTGCTCGTCCTCCGAGGGCGGGCTCGAGCGCTCGATGAACAGGAACTCGGTCCGGAACAGCCCGACGCCGCGCGCTCCGAGGGCGATCGCTCGTTCGGCCTCGCCGGGCGTCCCGATGTTCGCCAGCAGGGCGACGCTCGTCCCGTCGAGGGTCACGACGGGCAGGTCGGCCTCGGCGAGCGCCCGCTCCGACGCCCGGGCGGCCTCGGCCATCCGGCCGGCCAGCCGCCGCGCGGTCGCGTCGTCCGGGTCGAGCACGACCTCGCCGGTGTCGCCGTCGATGACGATCGTGGTCCCGGCAGCGCCGCTCGCGCTCGACGCCGCCTCGACCGCCTCGAGCAGCCCAGGCACGCCGACGACCGCCGGGATGCCGTAGGCCCGGGCCAGGATGGCCGCGTGGGAGGTCGGCGACCCAGCCTCCAGCGCGAACCCGAGCAGACGGTCCCGCGGCAGGCTCGCCGTCAACGACGGCGGGAGGTCCTCGGCCACGACGATGGCCGGCCGATCGAGGGTCGGCCCTCGCCCGGAGCGGCCGGCGAGCGCCCCGGCGAT
>JAPVSP010000025.1:0-2172 GCA_047519685.1 Chloroflexota bacterium | reverse complement strand
CGATGCGGACCGAGACCGCGAGCGGGTCGATCGGGTTGTCCGGCTCTGGCACGAGCTCCGCGATCGTCGACAGCTCCACGCCGGTAGCGACCTCGAGCGTCTCCGGGAGCGGGCCCCAGCGGGCCTCGAGCTCCGCGAGGGAGGCCTCACCGCCGTTGCGCGGGTCCAGGTCGATGACGGCGGGCCGGGACACGGCACCGGTCACGACTCCGACGTTCGCGTCCGGCCAGCGTCGCCACCACGCGACGACCTCGGCCGGGGGTGGCGGGTCGCCCCATGAGCGACTCCCAGCGCACCCGCGGGTGCTTCCCCGGCGCCGGGCATCCCGGGCGCTCGCACGAGCAGCCCTCGCCGGCCGGGTATGGAGCGGCACCACGGACCAGGGGCGTCGCGCGCAGGCGATCGCGTATCGGAGTCCATCGCTACCGACCAGGCTCGCGGCCATGACCACCGCTCCCGAACGGCATCGTAGGCTCGACGGCGCCGTCTGGCGACGGCCGATGGTCGCGTTCCGCGGGCGTGGCTGAGCGAGGCGCCGAGCGGGCCGCCGCCCGGTCTGCTACACCGGTCGAGTCATGACGACCGGGCGAGGCACCTGAGATGGACGACAGCGATGGACGACTGACCCTCACGGCGCTGGGCGTGGAGGCCATCCTCGATCCGGCCGCCGGGGGGCGGATCGCCGCGCTCCGGGTGGACGATCTGGAGGTGCTCGTCACGGGCGGTCCGGGGCCCCTGGCGTGGGGCGCCTACCCGATGGTCCCGTGGGCCGGACGACTCCGCGAGGGGCGGCTTGAGTTCGGCGGGGCGACGTACCAGCTGCCGCTCACGATGCCCCCGCACGCGATCCATGGGACGACGTGGGCCGCCCCCTGGCAGGTCGTCGAGGCGGAGCCGGAAGAGGCGACGGTGTCCATCCCGCAGGCACTCCCCTGGCCATTCGGGGGCCGGGCGATCCATCGGATCGCCCTCGAGCCGGACGGCCTCAGCGCGACGCTCGAGATCCACGCGGGCAACCGGCCGATGCCGGTCGTCGTCGGCTGGCACCCGTGGTTCGCTCGCCGTCTCGCCCGGGGGGGCTCGGTCGAGGTGGACCTCCGGGCCGGTGGGATGCTGCTCCGCGGGGCGGACGGGCTCCCGACCGGCGAGGTCGTCGCACCGACGCCGGGCCCCTGGGACGACACGTTCGTGAGGCTGCGGGCGGCGCCGGTCGTGCGCTGGCCCGGGGCGCTCGAGCTCGAGGTCCGGTCGGACGCCCCGTACTGGGTCGTCTACACCGAGCGCGAGGAGGGCGTCTGTGTCGAGCCGCAGACCGGCCCGCCGAACGGGCTGGCGACCGGGGACTTCGCGCTCGTCGAGCCGGGCAGGCCGCTCGTCGCCACGATGGCGCTGGCGTGGCGGCGCCTCGGCTGAGCCGGCGGCACCTCGGCTGAGCGAAGAGGACGGCGCCGAACAGCAGGGTCAGGATCCCGAGGACGAACGCAGGCCGCCTCACGACCCGGACGAGCACGACGCCGAGCAGGCGGAGGGCGAGCAGGCCGCGGCGACGATCGCGAGCGGGAGCCGTCGGGTGCTGAAGCGCTCGGTCATCGCGACGATCCTCCATCGCCAGCCGCGTGAGGGCGGTCTGTCGCCCGCTCGAAGGCGATCGGCCGGCGCCTCTTGCGACGCCCGCCCCCGTCCGGGTGCCCGAGGTCAGCGCGAGACGCCCGGCTCCGCCTCCGGCTCCTCACCCGCCGGGCCAGCCGCCGGCTCGAAGTCGGGCGGCTGCCCGGCCGCGGGCTCGAGGCCCGGCATCACCTGGCCGGCGTCCTCCCAGTCGACCCACGGCTCGTTGGTCGCTGCGAGATACGCATCGAGTGCCGTACCCATCGTCGGGAAGCAGTGCTCCTCGCCGATCCGGGCGAGCGTGCCATAGGCGCGCAGGCGGTCCTTGACCGGGTCCTTCAGCTGCGCGAAGGCCAGCGTGACCCGGGCGCGTGCCAGCTCGATCTGCAGCTCCTCGAGGACCTCGGCCGCCGACGTGTCCACGTCGGTGATCGGCTCGGCGGCCACGACGACCCAGCGGATCGGCGTGCTCGCCTCGGCGATGCGCTCGCGGATCCGGTCGGCGAAGACGTCGGCGTTGGCAAAGAAGAGCGGCGCGTCGAAGCGGTACAGGAGGAGGCCCGG
>JAPVSP010000024.1:0-3170 GCA_047519685.1 Chloroflexota bacterium | reverse complement strand
GGTGTCGATGGCGATGCCGCCGACGAGGTGCTCGGTCCACTCGAGGCGGAACCCGAACCTCTCGCCGGCCGCGGCCAGGACGGCCCGCGCGGCCGCGACGACATCCGGACCCACGCCGTCGCCGGGGATCGCGGCGATGCGGTACGTGGCCGGGCCGGTCGAGGTCGGACCCGTCGTGTCGAGACCCGTCGTCATGGCCACCTCGACCCCGACCTCGCAGCGTGCCCAGCGAAGGCGGAGGCGACGCTCCGGCAGGCCATCCGCCCGGGGTCTCTCACGGCAGGCCCTCGGCCACCCGGCCGGCCGCGAACGCGCCGGAGATCGGCGCGATCTCCGCGCCGTGGAGCTTGTTGACCGCGACGAGGTAGGCGTCGAGCGACGCCTCGATGATGTTCGTCGAGAGGCCCTGGCCGGTCACGACGAGCGCCCCCGGACCCTCGTCGATCGAGCGCCGGCAGCGGACCAGGACCTGGCCCTGCGCGTCCTCGCCGGCCGAGACCGCCTTGATCTCGTACTCGGCGAGCGTCGGCTGCCAGCCCAGGACCGGCGCGACCGCCTGGTCGACCGCCGCGAAGAGCGCGTTGACCGGACCGTTGCCGGTCGCCTCGGCCGACCGCTCCTCGCCGCTGACGAGCAGCGAGACGGTCCCGGTGGCGTTCCCGCCGTGCGACGACGTCACGCTCCAGCCGAGCAGCTCGACCGATGCCGGCACCTGCGCCGCCTGCTGCTGGACGAGCGCCAGCAGGTCTGCGTCGGTGACCTCCTTCTTCGCATCGGCCAGGGCGATCGCCTCGCGGTAGATGAGCTCGAGGCGGTCGCCCTCGACCTCGTGGCCGAGCTCGCGGAGCTTGGCCTGGAGACCCTTGCGGCCGGACAGCTTGCCGATCGTCAGCTGGCTGCCGCTGAGCCCGACGGACTGCGGGGTCATGATCTCGTAGGTCAGCGGGTTCTTGATCACCCCGTCCTGGTGGATCCCCGACTCGTGGGCGAACGCGTTCGCGCCGACGACGGCCTTGTTCGGCTGGACCGTGAACCCGGTCAGGTAGCTGACCAGCCGGCTCGCCGCCGTGATCTGCTCCGTCTGGACGCCGCTGACCAGGGCGGGGAACTGCGTCGGTCGCGTGCGGAGCGCCATGACGACCTCCTCGAGGGAGGCGTTGCCGGCGCGCTCGCCGAGCCCGTTGATCGTCACCTCGACCTGCCGGGCGCCCGCCTGGACGGCGGCCAGGGTGTTGGCCGTCGCGAGGCCGAGGTCGTTGTGGCAATGGACGCTGATCGTCGCGTCGCGGCCGACGAGGCCGACGACACGCTCGACGAGCGACCCGAACTCCGCGGGGATCGCGTAGCCGACGGTGTCGGGGATGTTGACGGTGGAGGCGCCGGCCTCGACGACCGCTTCGTAGACCTTCAGCAGGAACTCGGGGTCGGTGCGCGAGGCGTCCTCGGCGCTGAACTCGATCTCCGCGTCGCGGCCGAGCTGCTCCCGGCCGAAGCGGACCCAGCGGACGGCCTCCGCGAGCGCCTCGTCGCGGCCCAGCCGGAGCTTGTGCTTGAGGTGGATGTCGCTGGTCGCGATGAACACGTGGAGGTGCGGCCGCTCGGCGACCCGGATCGCCTCGATCGCCCGCTGCGGGTCGCCGTCCCGGCAGCGCGCGAGCGCCGCGACGGCGACGCCCTTCGCCTCCTGGGCGATCCGTCGCACGGCCTCGAAGTCGCCGGGGGAGGCGGCCGGGAAGCCGGCCTCGATGACGTCGACCTTGAGCCGCACGAGCTGGCGCGCGACCTCGAGCTTCTCCGCCGCCGTGAGCCCGGCGCCCGGCGCCTGCTCGCCGTCGCGCAGCGTGGTGTCGAAGATGCGGACCGCCCCGGGCGCGACGAACGGCCCGGACGGGCGTGGGACGGGCGGGGTCATCGGTCGCCTCCTCCGCGGCCGGCGGCGGCCTGGGCCTGGCCGGCCCGGACCTCGACGGGGTCCAGGAACGGCATCTGCGACCGCAGGCGCTTCCCGACCCGCTCGATCAGGTGGTCGTGGTCCTGCGCCCGGAGCCGCTCGAACTCCGGGCGGCCGGCGTCGTTCTCGGCGATCCAGCGGCGCGCGAACGTCCCGTCCTGGATCTCGGCCAGGACCTGCTTCATGGTCGCCCGGACGTGGGCGTCGACGATCCGCGGGCCCGAGACGTAGTCGCCATACTCGGCCGTGTCGCTCACGCTGAAGCGCATGAAGTCGAGGCCTCCGCGATACATCAGGTCGACGATGAGCTTCAGCTCGTGGAGCACCTCGAAGTAGGCCAGCTCGGGCTGGTAGCCCGCCTCGACCAGCGTCTCGAAGCCGGCCTTGACGAGCGACGACGTGCCCCCGCAGAGGACCGCCTGCTCGCCGAACAGGTCCGTCTCGGTCTCCTCCTTGAACGTCGTCTCCAGGACCCCCGCGCGGGTCGTGCCGAGGGCGCGGGCATAGGCGAGGACCCGCCCCCGCGCGCCGCCGGTGAAGTCCTGATGGACGGCGAAGAGCGCCGGGACCCCGCCGCCCGCCTGGTAGACCGAGCGGACGAGGTGGCCGGGGCCCTTGGGGGCCACCATCCCGACGTCGATGTCGTCCGGCGGCTGGATCCGGTCGAAGTGGATGTTGAAGCCGTGGGCGAACATCAGCAGCTGGCCCGGCCGCAGCTGGGGCGCGATCGACTCGTCGTAGACGGCCTTCTGCGCGGTGTCCGGGACGAGGATCATGATCACGTCGGCCGCGCGGGTCGCCTCCGCGACGTCGGCCACCCGCAGCCCGGCCTCGGCGGCCAGCTCCCGGCTCTTCGAGCCCGGCGCCAGGCCGACGACCACGTCGACGCCCGATTCGTGGAGGTTCAGCGCGTGGGCGTGGCCCTGGCTGCCGTAGCCGATGATCGCCACCGTCTGCCCGGCCAGCGCGGACGGATCGGCATCGGGGTCGTAGTACATCCGTGCGGTCATCGCTTGATCGCCTCCTCGATGGAGCCGGAGCCGCGGGACATGACGACGGTCCCGGTGCGGACGAGCTCCTTGATGCCGAAGCCGCGCAGCAGCGCGACGAGCGCGTCGACCTCGGCCTCGGTCCCGGTCGCCTCGACGATGACGGAGTCGGCCGTCAGGTCGACGACGCGGGCCTTGTAGAGCTCGACCACCTTGATGACCTCGGCCCG
>JAPVSP010000023.1:0-4349 GCA_047519685.1 Chloroflexota bacterium | reverse complement strand
GTTCACGAGCGCGGGCGCGAAGAGCCTGACCGCGACGTACGCCGGTGACGCGAACTTCAACGGCAGCACCTCGGCCGCCGAGCCGCATCAGGTGAACAAGGTCACGACGAGCCTGCTCTACGACGGCGGCCAGATCGTGAATATCGGCTCGACGTTCGTGCCGGCCGCGAAGCTGTCGAGCGCCGTCTCATCCTGCGTCAGCGGCCAGACGATCTCGTTCTCGCTCGATCGCAACCCGCTCTCCGGCGTCGCCGGCTCGTACCCGCTCGGGGCCGCCGTCACCAACGGAAGCGGCCAGGCGACGATGAGCGCGATCGGCACGACCGGATGGCTCGAGGGCATCTACGACATCACGGCCAGCTTCGCCGGGACGGCCGGGTGCGCCGCGTCGACCGACGACGCGACGTTGACGGTCGCGACCCCGGGGGACGCCGCCTCGGGCGGCGGCTGGTACACGCTCTCCGGCAGTGGCCGGATCAACTTCGGCTTCACCGTCCGCAAGGTCGACCCGAGCTGCCAGTCGAGCTGCGCCTACAAGGGCAGCCTGCTCCTCATCAACAACGGGAAGTGGCGCCTGAAGGGGACGCTGAACGCCTACTCGAAGCTCTCGACCGGCCAGGGCGCCGCGAGCGGCACCGGCGATCTCTACTGGTGGGACTCGAGCCTCAACGGCGGCCTCGGCGACTGGGCCCTGGCCCAATCGGGCGTCGCCTTCACGATCAACTTCTACGACAGCGGCAAGACCGGCAAGAGCTCCACCGACACGTTCGGCATCCGGATCGTCTACACGCCGATCTCGCCGCCACAGCCCGCCAACCTGCCCAACTCGACGCCCCAGCTGCTCAAGGGCGGCGACATCAAGGTGTCCTGACGAAGATGACCATGCTCGATCGCCATTCGAATGCCGCCCACGATCAGGACGGAGGACGCCTGGTCGCGCTGCGGCCCGCCACCGCGGAGGACACCGGGTTCCTCGACGCTGTCTTCGCCTCGACCCGGGCCGAGGAGATGGCCCTGGTCGACTGGACGAGCGGACAGAACGCGGCGTTCCTTCGGATGCAGGCCGACCTGCAGCGTCGCTCGTATCGCACCCAGTTCCCCCTCGCCCAGGACCAGGTGATCCTGCACGGCGGCATCCCGGCTGGCCGGATCATGGTCGACCGATCCGGCGGGGCGCTCCTCCTCATCGACCTCGCGCTCCTCCCGGAGCATCGCGATGCCGGCATCGGCACAGCGCTCATCCGCGACCTGCAGACGGAGGCGACGAGCGCCGGCAAGCCCGTCCGCCTCCATGTCGAGCCCGGCAATCCCGCTCGGCGCCTGTACGAGCGGCTCGGCTTCGAAGAGATCGGCACGCATGTGCTGTACGCGGCGATGGAGTGGCGCCCGGATGCCGCGGGCGCGAGCGACCCGCACGCGGAGCGTCCCACCGCGGAGGTGAACCGGTGAGCCTGGAGATCGACGCGCCCGGCGCGCTCGAGGGAGAGTTGGGGCGGCTCGGGCCGCTGCGCGACCGCTATGCCGAATGCCTCGGAAGCGCGTTCCGCCGCACCGCGGATGAGGCCGGCGACGCGCTCGTCCTCGAGCTCGTCTCCGTCTCCGAGTTGCGGACCACAGGCTGGCAGGAGGGGTTCTCGCTCGAGTTCAGGGGCCCGGCGCCGATCCCGTTGCGTCAGGGGATCCACGCTCTGGACCACAAGCAGCTTGGACGCCTCGAGCTCTTCCTCGTCCCGATCGGCCTCGATGGTGGATCCATGCGGTACGAGGCGATCTACAACCGCCTGGTCGGGTGGCAGGCGAGCGGGTCCGAGGGAGCGCGATGAGCAGTCCTTACGTCGGCGAGATCCGGATCTTCGCGGGCAACTTCGCGCCAGCAGGCTGGATGTTCTGCGACGGTTCCCTCCTCCCGATCTCCGAGAACGAGACACTGTTCAACCTCATCGGGACGACGTATGGCGGCGACGGGCAGTCCACGTTCGCCCTGCCCAACCTGCAAAGTCGTGTGCCGATCCACGCGGGCAGTGGCTTCACCCTCGCTCAGGCTGGTGGCGAGGAGTCCCTCACCCTGACCGCCCAGCAGCTGCCGCAGCACACCCACGCGCCGGGCGCCAGCTCGGGGGCGGGCACGACGGGCAGTCCCACGGGCGCCGTCTGGGCCGCCTCCAACGACTACGGTCAGTACCTGACCCCGCCGGGCGCGTCAAACGCCCAGATGGCCTCGGGGGCGATCGGGGCCACTGGCGGGAGCCAGCCGCACGACAACATGCTCCCGTTCGTAGCCGTGAACTTCATCATCTCGCTCTTCGGGATCTTCCCATCCCAGTGAGCGTCGTGGACAAGGGTGCCGTCGAATGAGTGAGCCGTACCTCGCCGAGATCAGGATCATCTCCTTCTCCTTCGCGCCGAAGGGCTGGGCGTTCTGCAACGGGCAGCTCCTACCCATCAACCAGAACCAGGCGCTCTTCTCCCTCCTTGGTACGACGTATGGGGGCGACGGGCGGGTGAACTTCGCCCTGCCGAACCTGCAGGGACGTGTGCCGCTCCACTTCGGTAACGGATTCACCCTGGGCGAGTCGGGCGGCGAGCAGGCGCATACGCTCACCGCGAGCGAGATGCCCGCCCACACCCACCAGGCCGTCGCGAGTCCGAACGTCGCGAGCACGGCTGACCCGTCCGGTGGCTACTGGGCCCGGACCGCGGGCGGGAACTTCGCGGCCACGGCCGACACGACGATGGGACCGCTGGTCGCCGCGGGCGGGGGCCAGCCACACGACAACATGTCGCCGTACCTGGTCCTCAACTTCGTCATCGCCCTCCAGGGCATCTTCCCCTCCCAGAACTGACAGTGCCGAGAGCCGTGACGAGGGTCGCCAGATGACCGATCAGTTCGTCGCCGAGATCCGGATCTTCGCGGGCAACTTCGCGCCGACCGGCTGGGCATTCTGCAACGGGCAGATCCTGCCCATCTCCCAGAACACCGCCCTCTTCTCGCTCCTCGGGACGACGTACGGCGGCGACGGCAAGAGCAACTTCGCCCTGCCGAACCTCCAGGGATCCGCTCCGCTCCACCCGGGCCAGGGCGCGGGGCTGTCGCTGCGCGATCTCGGCGAGACCGGAGGAGAGGCGACCGTCACGCTGCTCGAGACCGAGATCCCCGGTCACACGCACACCGCTCGGGCCGCCACGCTCGCCGGAAGCGACGTCTCGCCGGCGGGGGCGGTCTGGGCGGTACCGGGCGCCGGCCGGGGCATCGTCGCCTACGACCCGGGAGGCGGCGGAGCGGCGATGAGCGCCTCGGCTGTGGGCGTGGCGGGCGGTGGACAGCCGCACAACAACATGCCGCCGTATCTGGTTCTCAACTTCATCATCGCCCTGCAGGGCATCTTCCCGCCCCGAACATGACGAGGAGCTCGGTCATGCTGCGTCGGACGTTCCTGAAGCTCGCCGGTCTGGCGTCGGTCGCCGCCGGGCTGGCCGCGGCCGGGGTCGTGCCTGGAGAGCCGGCGTCGCTGACAGCAGCGGTTGGAAGCCTCACGTACCGAGGTCAGGGCGGTCTTGTCCTCGTGTCAACCGACGGCGGACAGTCCTGGAGGCGGCACACGTATCTGGGGCCGGACTACCGGATCGCCCGCGTGTACGCCGACTCGAGCCGCGGCCTCCACCTGACCGTCGGCTACGGTCCCCGCGAGTTCGGTCTCTCGCTCGCCGAGGACGGCATCTACTGGCTGACGGCCTGATCGGCCCTGGGGGTCCCTGGCACGGTCGAGGGCCACGCCGCCGGGTCGTCTGAGGCGCAAGGCGGTGCGACGCGATCCCTCCCCGGTCCACCTCTCGACGTGGGATCGGAGGCGGCCACGATGGTCGAGGCGGAGGCCGAGCGGATGGGCCGGCTGCTCGGGCCGACGCGCGTCACCCCGCGCTTCCGGACGTCGCTCGAGCGGGAGCGGTCCGCACGGTGACCGCGGCAGCCGAGCTCGACGGGATCCTCAGCGCACCGCGAACAGGCTCGCGGCCAGGATCCCGAGGACGATCGCGGTGATCGCGACATAGAGCCGGTCGCCTTCGAGGACGAATACCACGAGGGTCGTGGCGACGCGGACGACCGGCGTCGCGATGAGCACGATGAGACCGAGCTGCGCGATGGCGAGCGGCCGGAGCTCCCGGAGGCCGCCCCAGAGCCCGCCGAAGTCCGTCGTCGGGCCCGTGCCCGGGTCGGCGCCCAGCAAGGAGCCCTGCCAGCCCACGGCCAGCGCCGAGAGGAGGCCGGCCGCGACCAGGACCGCGCTGAGGCTCACGCCGACGCCCAGGACGGCGCTCACGATGAGGCGGAACCGCTCCGGCCCGGGGCC
>JAPVSP010000022.1:0-3099 GCA_047519685.1 Chloroflexota bacterium | reverse complement strand
TCCGCCAGCGGTTCCCCGAGGCGGCCGAACGCTTCGCCGCCGCCGGGGCCCAGGCATGCGTGAGCGCGCCGCTCATCTTCGGCGAGCGCACCCTCGGGGCGATCACGATGGGCTTCCAGGCGTCCCGTGCCTTCGCGTCCGACGAGCTCGAGCTCATCCAGGCGGTCGCGGCGACCGGCGCTCAGGCCATGGAGCGGGCCCGCCTTCGTCGGGTCGAGCGCCAGGCCCGCGGGATGCTCGACGCGGTCGTCGCCCAGATGCCGGTCGGGGTCGCGGTGACCGACGCGGAGGGTGGCGTGCTCTACCGGAACGCGGCCCTCGGGACGATCTGGCACGGCCATCGTCACGCCGAGCGCCTCGACGAGAAGGCCGAGTGGCGCGGCTTCCACACGGACGGCCGCCCCTACGCCCCGGATGATTGGCCGGGGGCTCGCTGCCTCTCCGGCGAGATCGTGACCGACGAGGAGATCGCGATCCTCCGCTTCGACGGGTCGCCGGGCACGCTGAGCGTCAGCGGCGCGCCGGTCCGCGACACCGACGGGGCGATCGTGGCGGGCGTCGTCGTGGTCGTCGACATCAGCCAGCGGAAGGCGGCCGAGTCGGTCCGCGACGCGTTCGTGGGGGTCCTGTCCCACGAGCTCCGGACGCCGGTGACGGCGATCTACGGCGGCGCCAAGGTCCTCGCCTCGCGGGCCGATCTCCTCGATCGCGCGACGCGCGACGGCCTGATCGGCGACATCGCGGCCGAATCCGAGCGCCTGAACCGCCTGGTCGAGGACCTGCTGGTCCTCGCCAAGGTCGAGCGCGGCGTCGAGCTTCGCGCGGAGGAGCCCATCCTCGTCCAGCACCGCCTCCGGGCCGTGGTCGCAGCGCTCCGGGACGAGTGGCCCGACCGGCGTTTCGCCTGCGAGATCCCGGACGGCCTGCCGCCCGTCCGCGGCGAGGAGGGCTATCTCGAGCAGGTGCTCCGCAACCTGCTCGGGAATGCCGCGAAGTACGGCCACGGCGAGGTCGTCACCCGGGTGGAGGTGCTCGAGGGCGAGGTCCTGGTCTCGGTGCTCGACGACGGGCCGGGCATCGCGGCCGGCGACGCGGATCGGCTGTTCGACCTCTTCTATCGCGGGCTCGCCGGTACCCGGGCGCCCGGGGCCGGGATCGGGCTGTTCGTCGCCTCGCGGCTCGTGGACGCGATGGGCGGCCGGCTGTGGGGCGAGAACCGGCCCGAGGGCGGCGCGGCGTTCCGGTTCACGCTCCCACGGGTCGACGACGGTCCGTCACCCGAGGACCGGGAAGGCTAGCGAGGACCGGGGGCTGGCTGACGTGGACTCGGCTCAGGCGCGTGAGGCCCGAGCCGCCCGGAGGATCGCCTCGGCGGAGCGATCCCCGTCCGCCTCGGTCGTCGCCCAGTTGACGACCGAGATCCGCATCGCCCCCAGGCCGTGCCACGTCGTGCCTGACAGCCAGCAAGTGCCGTCCCGCTGGACCGCGTCGATCACCGCTCGCGTGAGCGCGTCGCCGGCCGCGACGTCCGTCTCGCCGGGCCGCGTGAACCGGACGAGGACCTGGTCGAGCACGACGGCGTTGAGGACCTCGACGCCCTCCTCGGCGGCGAGCCGCGACGCCATCCGCCGGGCGACCGCGCAACAGCGCTCCACGAGCTCGCGCACCCCATCCCGACCGAGCGATCGGAGGACCGCGTAGACCGGGACGCCGCGTGCCCGGCGAGAGAACTCCGGGGTCCAGTCGACGCCGTCGCGCTCGCCCGTGTCCTGGACGAGGTACGCGGCGGCGATCGTCATGGCCGCCCGGTGCGCGGCCGGGTCGGCGGTGGCCACGAACCCACAGTCGTACGGGACGTTGAGCCACTTGTGAGCGTCCGTCGCCCAGGAATCGGCACGCTCGACGCCCGCCAGGAGGCCGGCGAAGCGGGGCGAGGCCGCGGCCCACAGTCCGAACGCACCGTCGACGTGGAGCCAGGCGTCGTCGCGGGCGCGGACGAGATCGGCGATCGCGTCGAGCGGGTCGAACGCACCGGTGTTCACGTTGCCGGCCTGGGCGCAGACGAGCACCGGACCGCGACACGCGGCGAGCGCCTCCGCGAGTCCATCGACCCGCATCCGCCCCTGCTCGTCCGTCGGGACGGCGTGGACCCGGTCCCGCCCCAGGCCGAGGTACTGGAGGGCGAGGCGGATCGTGGCGTGAGCCTCCGCCCCGATGACGACCTCCACCGCCGGCGCCCCGTACAGGCCATGCCGCTCGACGTCCCAGCCGACCCGCGCCAGGAGCGCGTGGCGGGCGGCCGCGATGCCGGTGAAGTTCGCCATCATGCCGCCCGTCACGAACCCGAAGCTGGCCTCGGTCGGCAGCCCGAGGAGGTCGAGCATCCAGCGGCCGGCGGTCTCCTCGACGATCGTCAGCGCCGGTCCGCCGACGTACAGGCCGAGGTTCTGGTCCCAGGCCGAGGTGAGCCAGTCCGCCGCGAGCGCCGCCGGGTGGTGGCCCCCGATGACGAAGCCGAAGTAGCGCGGGCCGGCCATCGCGACGAGGCCCGGGTCGGCGTCGCGCGCGAGGCGCTCCACGACCGCCACCGGGTCCTCGCCGCTCGCGGCCAGCGGGCCGCCGAGGGCGGCGCGCAGGGCCGCGGCATCGCTCGACGCCCGCACCGGACGCGCGTCGAGCGACTCGAGGAACTCGGTCGCGAGCTCGGCGGCTCGCCGGACCGCCGCCGTGTCGCGGTTGCCAGGCTGCATCGGACCCTCCGTGGGACGCGTGGGCCTCGCCGATGGTCGACGGGCGACGCAACCGCCGGTCGGCGCCGGCCTCCGTGGGCAGGCGGGCATCGTCGCATCCCCGCGACAGGCGCACAAGACGCGCACTCCGTCCTGGGCCGACCGAGCCTCGAGCATGCCGCCGGGCTCGATGATCGCGCGCCGGGCTCGATGATCGCCCGCCGGGCCGTCGCCGCAGGTCGCGCCCCGCGTCCGGGCGGTACCATCGAGGCTCGTCGCACAGGGAGGTCCGATGCCCCGCTACGTCCCCGAGGACTCGCTCCGGTCGCCCCGCTTCACCGGACCCTCGACGTTCGCCCGGCTGCCCTAC
>JAPVSP010000021.1:0-12723 GCA_047519685.1 Chloroflexota bacterium | reverse complement strand
GTGGGGTCCAGCATCAGCTCGCAGCCGACGTCGCCCGCCCGGAGCAGCTCGCCGAGCAGTCCCGCCTCCCGCTCCGGGAGGCCGACGAAGAGCCGCTGTCCGTCGAGGTCGAGCGGGTTCACGTCGTCATCGTCGCCGTTCAGCTCGAAGCGACGCCGGAGCTCGTGGAGCGGGACGTACGCTCGGCTCTTGATGAAGCGCCGAAGCTGCGCGGCCGTGCAGCCGGCCCGCTGGATGGCTTCGGCCTGGAGCGCCAGCTCCGGACGCATGCGATCGTCGTGACGCCTCGCCTGGTCCGAACCGTGGCGCTCGGGTGCCGCGGCCGCACCGGGGTCGCGGACAGAGAGGGTCGGCACGAGGCGGATGTCCGCCGGCGCGACCGGAGCGGCACCGATCGGCGGATCGGCCGCGGGGTCGACGAACGATGCCGGCCCGATGGCGCGGTCGCGGTCGCCGACGGCGCTGAGGACCGCGCCCTCGTGGATGGGCCCCGCCTCGGGTCGCGCTCCCTCGAGCGGAGCGCGCGCCGGGATCGCCGGGTCGGCCCGCGATGGGCCGCGGGACGGTCCGGCCGCAGAGGGGCGCGCCGAGCCGGAGCGACTGTCGAAGGGCATCGCCGCGACCGGCCGGCTCTCCTCCGGCGTGGCGGGCGCGATGGGCTCGGCCGCGGCCCGGCCGTCCGGGATGGGGACGCCGGGTCGCGGCTGGGCCGCTGCCGCCCCGGAGGGCGGCCTGGGACCGGCGCGGTGGACCTGGCGCCAGCGGTGCGAACGGCGGCCCATCAACGAGGCCTCGGTCGTGACCGATCGCGCGGCGACCGGTGCGAGACAGGAGCGACGCCGGAGCGTCGCGAGAAAATCGGGAACATGGCTCGGCCGTCTGGGCGGGCGACCCTTCGGGCACACCCCTTCCGCCGATGATACCCCCGGGCGCCATGTGGCGCCGGGACCTGGCTCCGTCAACCGTCGACGACCATGAGCTCGCGCGACGCCCGGTTCAGGACGAGGGGGCCGTCGGGCCCGCAGACGACGATGTCCTCGATCCGCACGCCGTAGCGGCCCTCGAGGTAGATGCCCGGTTCGATCGAGAACGCCATGCCGGGCTCCAGCGCCGTCTCGCTCCCGGCGACGAGGTAGGGATCCTCGTGCCCCTCGAGGCCGATGCCGTGGCCGACGCGATGGATGAAGCGATCGCCGTACCCACCGGCGGCGATGATGCCGCGCGCCACGGCGTCCACCCGCTCGGCCGGGACGCCCGGTCGCGCCGCCGCGGTCGACTCCGCCTGGGCCTCGCGGACGAGCTCGTAGATCCGGCGGAACTCCTCGTCGGGGCCCTTCGTGGGATCCCCGCCGGTGACCCAGATCGTCCGCGTGATGTCCGAGCCGTAGCCGCCGAGCGGGCCACCGATGTCGAGGACGACCGGCTCGCCGGGCCGGATGACCCGTTCCGAGGCCAGGTGGTGCGGAGAGGCGGACTCCGGGCCCGAGGCGACGATGGCGAACTCGGCGAGATCGTGCCCCTCGGCCACCAGACGCTCCCGCACCTCGCGCGCGACGTCGGCCTCGGTGCGGCCGACGAGCCGGCCGCCGGCGATCGTCGCGACGACGCGGTCGGCCGCCTCGGCCGCCAGGCGGAGCAGCTCGACCTCATCTGCGTCCTTCACGATCCGGAGCGCTCGAAGGACGGCCGACGCCAGCCCCCACTCGACCGTCGGCAGCGCGGCCTGGAGGCCGAGCAGGAACGTCGCCCAGAGACGGTCCGACACGGCGACGCGGACGATCCGCTCCGCCGATTCGCCGAGCGAGTCCCGGACGAGGTCGGCGACGACTGCGATGGGGTCCTCGGTCTCCTCCCATGACACGACGTCGATGAACCCGTCGCGCGCGGCCGGGCAGGCGCGCGCGGGCAGGACCTCCAGCCGGGGCGCGACCAGCCTGACCCGGCCGGCCGCGGGTACGACGAGCATTGTCAGCCGCTCGAGCGGCATCGCGTCGTAGCCGGCCAGGTAGCGCAGGTCGGCGCCCACGCCGACGAGCACCGCCGCGATGCCGTTCTCGTTCGCGATCGTCTGGGCGGCAGCGACCCGGTCCGCGTATCGCTGGGCCGGGATGGTCGGCCGCGCCGGCGGAGTCACGGGACGGGCTCGCTCGGGCCGTCGGCGTGACGGTCGGGGCCGTCGCGCCCGGTCGACAGCCAGCGCGCCAGGCTGGCGGGCCCGTCCTCGGCCAGCTTCCGGTAGGGCAGGACACGCTCGGCCCCGGCCGCGATCGCGCGGCGGCGCAGCTCCCGGTCGTCGTGCTGGCCGACCGCCAGGACCCGCCGACCGCCGGCGGCCGCATGGCGCACGGCTTCGATGCCGTCATAGGCCCGGGCGGTCAGGTCGACGACGGACGCCTCGACGTCGGGCAGGACCGCCTCGAGGCCCGCCAGGTCACGGGTCGCGACGGGCAGGGCCCCGACGGCCCGGAGCTGCGCCGTGAGCCGCGTGGACCAGATGAGGTCGTCGGCGAGCACCGCGACCCGGACCGGCGCCACGTCAGCCGAGGATCCCGAGGATGTGGCGGAACAGGTCCTTGGCCGCGACGACCGCCACCGGCCGACCGTCGTCGAGCACCGGGATGTGACGGAAGCCGCCGACCGCCATCTTGTGGATCGCGACGGCCAGGGTGTCGTCACGATGGAGGGTGACCGGGTCGCGGGTCATCGCGTCGCGCACATCGAAGGCGGACAGGCGCTTGTCGGACAGCTTCAGGACGGCGTCGCGTTCGGTCAGGATGCCCACCAGCCGACCCTCCGTCATGACCAGCAGGCAATCCACGTCGTGCTCGCGCATCTGCTCGAGCGCACGGACGACCGGGGTCGTCGGCTCGATCGTCTCGGGGTGGCCCGCGGAGACGGCGTCGAGGTGCTCGCCGAGGAGCCGACCCTGGAACGTCGTCGCCATCTGGGGCGTATCCATCGTCCACAGGTCCGCGCCGCAGTTGGCGCAGCTGTCCTCGCCCGGAAGGTTCTCGAAGCCACAGGACGGGCAGCGCATGACCCCTCTCTCCCTCCCCCGCACGCCTACTCGACGGTCCAGGTCTCCCCCGACCCGAGGGCCGCCGCCAGGTCGCCCTCGCCGGTCCGGGCCCTGGCCGCCGCGATCTGCTCGACCATCAGCTGGTCGTGGGTGGGTCGCTGGACGTCCCGGAGCACTCCGACGGGGACCGGGAACTCGGGCCACCACATCCGCGAGAGCATGAGCGCGAGATACGGGTCCTCGGCGTGCTCGTCGTGGACGAGCAGCTGCTCCTCGGTGATCCCGTTCCCGAGCTGAACGACCTCGGGATGAAGACCACGCAGCCGGATGCCCTTGTCGCGATCCTTCCCGAAGACCATCGGCTGGCCGTCCTCGAGCACGAGCATCCGGTCCTCGCGGACATCGCGCTCCGTGAACTCCCGGTACGCGCCGTCGTTGAAGATGTTGCAGTTCTGGAGGACCTCGACGAAGGCCGAGCCGCGGTGGAAGCCGGCCCGCTCGAACGTCCCCTGGAGGTGCTCGGTGTGCGTGTCGACCGAGCGGGCGACGAAGCTCGCCTCGGCCGCCAGGGCCACGGTCAGCGGATGGATCGGCTGGTCCACCGAGCCGGCGGGCGTCGACTTCGTCCGCTTGCCGAACTCGGAGGTCGGCGAGACCTGGCCCTTGGTCAGGCCGTAGATGCGGTTGTTGTGCATCACGACCTTGATGTCGACGTTCTTCCGCATCGAGTGGAGGATGTGGTTCCCGCCGATCGAGAGCGCGTCGCCGTCGCCCGTGATGACCCAGACCATGAGGTCGGGCCGGGCCGCCTTGAGACCGGTGGCGAGCGTCGGAGCGCGGCCGTGGATCGAGTGGAAGCCGTACGTATTCATGTAGTACGGCAGGCGGCCGGAGCAGCCGATCCCACTGATGAAGACGATGTTCTCCTTCGGGAAGCCGAAGTCCGGCATCACCTTCTGCGTCTGGGCCAGGATCGAGTAGTCCCCGCAGCCGGGGCACCAGCGGACCTCCTGGTCCGAGACGAAGTCCTTGCGCGTGAGCTGGACGACCTGCGCGGTCGCGTCGGCGGTCGGGGCGTCCGTGGCCATCGCCTCCCTACCGATCCCCGAGGAGGCGCTCGGCCTCACCCTGGATCTCGCTGATCTTGAACGGCTTGCCGCGGACGAGGTGGAAGCCGACGGCATCGATGAGGTAGCGCGCCCGGACGAGCATGAGCAGCTGGCCGAGGTTCAGCTCGGGGATCAGGACCGTCCGGTAGCTGCGGAGGACGTCTTGGGTGTTGAGCGGGAGCGGGTTGAGGTGACGCAGGTGGGCATGGGCGACGCTCTGACCCGTCGCCTGCAGGCGCTCGACGGCGCTGCGGATCGCCCCGAAGGTCGAGCCCCAGCCGAGGATGAGCAGGTCGCCCTCGGCGGGACCGAAGACCTGGAGGTCCGGGATGTCGTTGGCGATCCGGGCCACCTTCTCGGCGCGCAGCAGCGTCATCCGGTGGTGGTTCTCCGCGTCGTAGCTCACGTTGCCCAGGATGTCCGCCTTCTCGAGCCCGCCGATCCGGTGCTCGAGGCCCGGCGTCCCCGGCACGGCCCACGGTCGAGCCAGCGTCTCCGGGTCGCGGGCGTACGGGAAGAAGGTCGCCTTGTCGGTGTGGTTCTCGCGGCCGATCGACGGCAGGTCGGCGACGTCGGGGATGCGCCACGGCTCGGCGCCCGTCGCGAGGAACGCGTCGGACAGATAGATCACCGGGGTCATGTACTTGAGCGCGATCCGCCACGCCTCGATCGCGTAGTCGAAGCACTCCGCCGGGGTCGCCGGCGCGACGACCGGCATCGGCGACTCCCCGTTGCGCCCGAACATCGCCTGGAGCAGATCGCCCTGCTCGGTCTTCGTGGGCATGCCCGTCGAGGGACCGGCACGCTGGACGTCGACGACGACGACCGGCAGCTCGGTCATCACGGCCAGGTTGAGCGCCTCGCTCTTGAGCGCCAGGCCGGGTCCGGACGTGCCGGTGAAGCCGAGCGCCCCGCCGTACGACGCCCCGATCGCCGCGCCCATGGCCGCGATCTCGTCCTCGGCCTGGAACGTCTTGACGCCGAAGTTCTTGTAGCCGGAGAGCTGGTGGAGGATGTCGGAGGCCGGCGTGATCGGGTAGCTCGCGTAGAAGAGGTCGCGCTGGGCGAGCTTCGACGCGCTGAGGAAGCCGAGCGCCGTCGCCTCGTTGCCCGTGATGTTCCGGTAGGTGCCCGGCGCCAGCTGGGCGGGCTTGACCCGGTAGTGGGTATGGAAGATCTCGGTCGTCTCGCCGAACGCGTAACCGGCCTTCAGCGCCCGCTTGTTCGCCTCGGCGATCTGCGGGCGGGCGCTGAACTTGTCGTCGATCCAGCGCAGGGTCGGGTCCATGCTCCGCTCGTAGAGCCAGAACATGAGCCCGAGCGCGAAGAAGTTCTTCGACAGGTCGACCTGCTTGGAGGTCAGGCCAAGGCCCTCGGCGGAGCGGGCGTTGAGCGTGCCGATCGGGACCTCGAAGACGGTGTACGCCTTGAGCGAGCCATCGGTCAGCGGGTTGCTCTCGTAGGCGGCCTTGCTCAGGTTCTGCGGCGTGAAGGCGTCGCCGTTGACGATGATCGCGGCGCCGGGTGGGACGTCCGGGAGGTTGGCCTTGAGGGCCGCCGGGTTCATGGCTACGAGCACGTCGGGCTGATCGCCCGGCGTGTGGATGTCGGTCGACGAGAAGCTCAGCTGGAAGCCGGACACGCCCGGCAGCGAACCCGCCGGTGCCCGGATCTCCGCCGGGAAGTCCGGGTACGTGCTGATGTCGTTCCCGAAGACCGCGGCCGTCCGGGTGAACTGCGAGCCGGTGAGCTGCATCCCGTCGCCGGAGTCGCCGGCGAACCGGATGGTGACGCGCTCGAGCTCCGTGACGGGTAGCTCGCGCTGTCGGGTCGTGGTCACGCGCCCTCCGACTCGTGCATGCGCTGGTCGGGCCTGGGCGGCAGGTTGAGCAGCTCCTCCGGGAACGATTCGGCGAGGAACCGGAGGATGTCCTGCTGGCGGACGATGCCGGCCAGGCGGCCCCGCTCGTCGACGATCGGGACGTTCCGGTAGCGACCGGTCTGCATCAGCTCGATCGCGTCGCGCACGGTCTGCTCGAGGCGCAGCGTGTGGGGGTCGGCGGTCATGAGCGTCTCGACCGGCTGAGCCAGGTCCGCGTTCGTGCCGATCAGCCGGCCGAAGATGTCACGCTCCGTCAGGACCCCCGTGAGGCGCCCATCCGCGTCCACGACCAGGACCGAGTCCCCGACGCCGGACCGCTGGATGAGTCGCAGGCACTCGGCGAGGCTGGTCCCGGGCGGGACGGTCAGGGGAAGACGACGGTTGATGACCTTCAGCTTCGCATCGACGACGGAGGGCAGCCGCCGCCCGACGACCGGCTCGCCGTCGGCGCGCTCGATGATCCCGCTCACGAGGGGCAGTGTACGACGAACGAGGGCTCCGGCCCGAACGGCCGACGATCCGTCACCCGGGCTCGATCGCGTGCCGCGCCGGGGAGGGCCGCGGCGACCCGCGTCGGGGCCACCTGGGCCGGCCCACGGGGGCCACCGGGCCAGGCCGGCGTAGGCCGGCGTAGGCCGGCCAGCGACCGGCCCACGGGGGCCGGTCGCTCGCTGCTAGGCTGCCGGCGTGGACCGCCGCCGCCTGACCGGGATCGCGCTGGCCATCGCATCGGCGATCGGCTACGGCAGCGGTCCGCTCTTCGCCAAAGGTGTGTATGGCGCCGGCGTCGACTGGCTCGGGTTGCTCGCCTGGCGCTTCCTGGTCGCCGCCCTCCTCTCCTGGGCCTGGCTCCTGGCGTCGGACCGGAACCGAGCGGCCCTGCGGGCGCTCGGGCGCGGCCGATGGGTGGCGCTGCTGGCCCTGGGCGCGTTCTTCATCCTCAACGCGGGCACCTACTACGCGGCACTGGAAACGGTGCCGGCCTCCCTCGCCTCGCTCATCGTCTACATCTACCCGGCCATCGTCGCCGTGCTCTCGATCCGCTTCGGACGGACGCTCGACGGCCGGCGACCGTGGCTCGCGCTGGCCATCGTCACGGTCGGCGTGGGCCTGACGATCGGCGGCATCGAGTCGGGGACCGGCGATCCCCTCGGGATCGCCCTGGCGGTGGCCTCGCCGATCATCTATTCCGTGTACATCATCCTGAGCGCCCGCCTGGCCGGCGAGCGCCGAGGGACGACGGCCCACTCGCGGACGGGGGGCGCCGAGGTCGCGCCCGCGGTCGCGGCGGCCGTCATGCTGACCGGCACGGCCGTCGTGACCTGGCTGGTGGCGCTGGTGCGCGGCGGCGAGCCGCTGGTGCCGGGCGCCGTCCCGCCGGCTGCCTGGCCCGGCCTCCTCGGCATCGCGGTCTTCTCCACGGCCCTGGCGATCCAGGCCTTCTACGCCGCGACGGCCCGCGTCGGGGCGGCCCAGACCGCCCTCGTCAGCACGGTCGAGCCGGTCTGGACGATCAGCGTCGCCACCCTGCTCTTCGCCGAATCGCTCACGCCGGTGCAGCTCGCCGGCGGAGCGCTCGTGCTGGGCGGGGTCGTCCTCGCGCAGACGACGCCCGGGGGCACGGTCGAAGCCGTGCGAGAGGAGGCCTGAGCCGCGAGCGGGGAACCCGAGGCCGATCGGCGGCCTCGCGGACCGTCGCCGCCGGGATCGCTCAGCTCGTCAGGACGTGCCGGAAGCGCCAGGTGCCGAGGCCGAGGAGGACCGCGGCGAAGGCGAGCAGCACGCCGAGCTGGGGCACGATGTCGAGGATCCCGCCGCCGCGCAGCGCGACCTCGCGGAGCCCCTCGATCGCCCAGGCCTGCGGGGTCAGGTGGGCGATCGTCCGGACCGGCTCGCCGAAGACCTCGAGGGGCACCATGGCACCTCCGAGGGCGCCGAGGAACATGCCGACGAACACTCCGAGCGCGCCGGCCTGGTCGGGGTTGCTGGCGAAGACGCCCACGACCATCGCCGCACCGGTGCCCACGAGCGCGAAGGCCACGACCAGGACGCCGGCGGCGAGCGGGTCGCCCCAGGCGACGCCGAAGGCCAGGGCCGAGAGCACGATGATGAAGAGGCCCTGGACCATCGCGACGGCGAACCGGCCGAGCGTCTCGCCCAGCAGGATCGTGAAGACCGAGGTGGGGCTGGCGACCATCCGTCGCGAGACGCCGAGCTGCCGCGTGAGGATCAGCTGGGTCGCCGCCGTCATCGACGTCAGGAACATGAACAGGACGAGCTGGCTCTGTGCGCCCGGCGCGAAGGCACCCGTGCCCTCGGGGAAGATGCCCTGACCAACGGTCTTGACCGTCAGGTCGACCCCGGCCAGCGACCCCTGGGCGGCCCGGGCGACCGCCATGGCCGGATCGAACGCGGCGACGTCTCGCTGGACGGCCAACCGGGCGGCACGCACCCTCGCGGACTGCTCCGCGACGGCCGTCGCGATCCCCTCCCGAAGGGCCGAGAGCAGGCTCTCGGCCCGCCCGTAGACGGCGATCGTCGCGGTCCCACCCGAGCGGAGGGTCGCGTCGTAGCCGGACGGGATGAGCATCCCGATCTCCAGCGTGCCCGTCTCGACTCCGTCGCGCAGCTCGCGTTCGGTCTCCAGGGCCTTGATCTCGAGGCGGAGGTCGCCCGAGCCGAGCGAGGCGACCAGCTCGGCGCCCAGCGGGCCGCTGCCGGCGGAGACGACGCCGAGCCGCGGGGCGACCCGGCCACCGTAGACCGTGCCCAGGACGACGATGAGGATGGCCGGCAACAGGAAGATGAAGAAGAGGCCGGTCCGGTCGCGAAGCAGCCGGACGAGGTTCACCCGGGTGATCGTCAGGGCGACCATCAGGCGGTCACCACCCTCCGGGCGCGGAGGAGCCCGAGGCCACCCGCCACCAGGCCGATGGCGGTGAGCACCGCGAGCGACAGGGCCACGGTCGCGATCCCCCCTCCGGACGCCAGGTCGTTGATCCCGCGCAGGAACCACCCGTGCGGGGTGAACAGGCTGAGTCGCGTCATGAACTCCGGGGCCTGCGACATCGGGAAGAACGAGCCCCCGAGCACGGCGAGCGTCATCGCGACGATCGCGATCAGGCTGCTGGCCTGGTCCTCGGTCCTGGTCAGGCCCACGACGAGCAGCGCGATCCCGCTGGCGGACAGCGCGGTCGCGACGATCAGGGCGGCGACCGAGAGCGGGTCGCCCCAGCTCGCCCGCAGGAGGAGCGTGGTCCCGACGACGATGATCGACATCGACACGATGGCCAGGACGAGGCTCACGATGAGCTTGCCGAGCAGCACCGTGCGCGGCGCGATGGGCGCGGCGAGCATCCGGGCGAGGGTCCCTGCCCGACGCTCCCCGAGGAGGCCCACGACGCCGAACTGGGCGGCGAAGAAGACGAACAGGACGGCCATCGACGCGCCGTAGTACGTCGACGAGGAGGCCTGCCGGTCAGCGGTCCGCGCGTCACTGAGGGCGATCGGGGCCGGCATCGCGACGGCCGCCGCCTGCAGGTCGGCCATCCGCGACGGATCCGGCTGCGCGCCGCCGGCCCGCAGCACGGTCGCGACGGAGACCTGGACGGCCTTGACGTCGCTCGCGAAGGTCGTCAGGACGGAGCGCAGGACCTGGGCCGCGAGGATCGCATCCTCGTTCGCGATGACGGTCAGCGTCGTCTCCTTCCCGGACCGGACGGCGTCGGAGAAGCCGGCCGGGATGAGCACCGCCGCGCCGCCCTCGTCCGTGACGCGCTTCCTCGCGTCCCCCTCGGTCGACACGGGGACGATGTCGGCCACCTTCGCCGCCTGCAGCCCGGCCAGGGGCCCGTCGGTGAGCGCGGCCGCGATCGGGCCGCCGTCCAGGTCGACGACGAGGTACCTCGTGTGGAACGTGTCGCTGCCGGACGGGATCATGACCGAGAAGAGGTAGGCCAGCATGAACGGCGCGACGACGGACAGGATGATCGCCGAGCGGTCGCGGATCCGCTGACGGAGATCCTTGAGCGCGATGGCCAGGGCGGCGTCCATCGTCGTCTCAGTCCCGCAGGGCCTTGCCCGTCAGGTGGAGGAAGACCGCCTCGAGGTCCGGCTCGACGACCTCGACGCTGCGGACCGTCGCGCCCGCGTCGGCCGCGACCTCGAGGATGCGCGGCAGGAGGCTGCGGGCCTCGGCCACGACCAGGACGATCCGCCCGTCCGCGGCGGTCGCCTCCTGGACGCGCTCGAGGTCGCCCAGCGCCTCGGCGGCCGGTGCCAGGAAGCCGCTCGCGACCAGCGTCACGCGGTCCTTCCCGCCCACCAGCCCGACCAGCTCGCGGCGCGTCCCCTCGGCGCGGATCCGGCCCTCGTCGATGATCCCGATCCGGTCGCAGAGCCGCTCCGCCTCCTCCATGTAGTGCGTCGTGTAGAGGATGGCCATCCCCTCCTGCTCCAGGTCGGCGACGCTCGACAGGATGGCGTTCCGGCTTTGCGGGTCCACCCCGACCGTCGGCTCGTCGAGGACGAGCAGCTTCGGCCGATGCAGCAGGCCGATGCCGATGTTCAACCGGCGCTTCATGCCACCCGAGAACCCGTCGGTCCGTTCGTCGGCGCGGTCGGACAACCCGATGACCTCCAGGACCTCGACGACCCGAGCCTCGAGGGCCTTGCCGGAGAGCCGCTGGAGCCGACCGAAGAAGCGCAGGTTCTCGCGGGCGGACAGGTCCGGGTAGATCGCCAGGTCCTGCGGCACGTAGCCGATCATCGCCTTGGCCTCGGGCGCCCCGATGTCCACCGGATGGCCACCGACCGCCACCTCCCCGCCGTCGCGACGGAGCAGGCCGCAGATCATCGAGATGGTCGTGGTCTTGCCGGCGCCATTCGGACCGAGCAGGCCGTACGTCTCACCGGAGGCGATCGTGAAGCTGACGCCGTCGACCGCGGTCCGCTGGCCATACCGCTTCCGCAGATCGCGGCACTCCAGGAGGGCGGGGCCCACCATGACGTTCCCTCCCGCGGTCGCGGCACCGGCTGGGGCCCGGCGGCGAGCACGACCGCACCCGGTCGAGGACCGGTCAGCCGGACTCTCGCATCGCCTCGCGGCCCCGACATGTGCCGGATGGACGCTCCTTGCCGTCCCGGCCGGCCCGGGCGACCATTCGTCAGCGGTAAGCCGAGCGCGCCCGCGCGACGGCCGAACGCGCCCCATCCGTCACGAACGCCCCGTCCGAGCCGATGCCCACGAAGCGGAAGCCGAGCTCGAGGTGCCGCTCCAGCTGGTCGGCGGAGCGGAGCAGGATGCCGGCCGCCTTGCCGCTCGCCCGACAGGCGGCGACCACGGTCGAGAGCGCATCCCGGAAGATCGGCTCGTCGAGCCGGCCGGGGACGCCGAGCGCGTGGGACAGGTCGGTCGGGCCGATGAAGAGGACGTCCACCCCGTCGATCGCGGCGGTCTCGGCGGCCGCCTCGACCGCCGGTCCGCTCTCGACCTGGACGATCGCCAGGACGCGCTCGTTCAGGGCGCGGATATCCGCGTGGGCGACCTCGCCGAGCCCGGCGCCGCGAGTGAGGAGCGCCAGGCCGCGGACGCCGTCCGGCGGATAGCGCAGCCATGAGACGACCCTGCGCACCTCGGCCGCCGTCTCGAGCCGGGGCACCATGATCCCCTCGGCACCGAGGTCGAGGGCGCGACCGATCCGCAGCCGGGTGCCCTCCTCCGGCCGGACCAGGGCCGCCGTCCGGATCCCCGCGGTCCCGACAGCGCCCTCGATCGCCTGGAGCTGCGCCAGCAGGTCCGCCTCGGTCCCGGCCCCGTGCTCGAGGTCGACGAGAAGCCAGTCGAAGCCCGCTCGTGCGCACAGCTCCGCCGCCAGCGGCGCCCCCAGGTTCAGGAACGAGCCGATGACGGTCTCGCCGCCGAGCACGCGCTCGCGGATCCGGCTGCGGCCGAGCGGATGGCCGGCGGTGGTCGGGCGTTCGGTCACGGAGCACCTCCGGGTGGCGGTGGCTGGGGGGATCGCCTGGACGCGGGCGCACGTCGATAATGCCGCCGTGGGACATCCCCTGTGGCCCCTCTTCGACCTCAGGCTGCGGACGGAACGGCTCGAGCTGCGACTGCCGACCGACGACGAGCTCGTCGCCCTGGCGGCCCTCGCCCGCGCCGGCGTCCACGCCCCGGGTGAGATGCCGTTCGGGATCCCGTGGTCCACGCTGCCCAGCCCGGCCTTCGAGCGGAACTTCGTGCAGTACCACTGGTCGAAGCGTGGGGGCTGGACGCCGTCGAGCTGGACGCTCGATCTGATGGTCGCGAACGGCGGCGAACCGCTCGGCATGCAGGGCCTGTTCGCCCGCGACTTCCCGGCCCTCGGCGTCGTGGGCACCGGCTCGTGGCTCGCCCTGGGGCACCAGGGTCGGGGCTACGGGAAGGAGATGCGAGGCGCCGTCCTGGCGCTGGCCTTCGACGGTCTCGGCGCGGAGGTCGCCGAGTCGGAGGCGTTCTTCGACAATCCGCGCTCGGCGGGGGTCTCCCGCTCGCTCGGCTATGCGGACAACGGCATCGGCCGGCTCGCCCCGACGGGCGTCGGGCGCGACACCCAGCGCTTCCGGATGACCCGCGAGCTGTGGCGGAGCCGACCTCGTCCGCCGGTGGCCATCGAGGGTCTCGACGCCTGCCTCGACCTGTTCGGGAAGCCGAGCGCCTGAGCCCCGGC